>CALGTJ010000537.1 GCA_937901435.1 uncultured Rhodobacter sp.
AGCCAAAAGCTTGGCCAAATTCGCCTCTTCGCCGGGGTTCTCGCCTGCTTCATAAAGGCGGATCGCCTCGTGCAGCATCAATTCGGCGGCGCGCATCTGGGAATAGGCCTTGGCGATGGGAAACTGCACGCCTTGGTTCTGCCCGATGGGACGGCCAAAAACGGTGCGCTCGGACGCATAACGAGAGGCCTTTTCGATGAACCATTTTGCATCGCCAATACATTCAGCGCTGATCAAAATCCGCTCTGCGTTCATGCCGGACAGGATGTAGCGAAAGCCTTTGCCCTCTTCGCCCACCAGATTGGCGGCGGGGACGGGCATGTCGTCAAAGAACAGCTCTGTCGTGGCGTGGTTCATCATGGTGCGGATGGGACGAATGGTCAGGCTTTTGCCCCGCACCTCGCGCATATCCACCAGAAAGGTCGACAGGCCCTCGGTCTTTTTGGCGACCTGATCACGGGGCGTGGTGCGCGCAAGCAGCAGCAAGAGGTCGGAATGCTCCGCACGGCTGGTCCAGATTTTCTGGCCGTTGACATAGTAGGTGTCACCCTCGCGCCGCGCGGTGCATTTGAGCGAGGTCGTATCGGTGCCGCTGGTCGGTTCTGTCACGCCAAAGGCCTGTAGGCGCAAAGACCCATCCGCGATCTGTGGCAGATACTGCGCCTTTTGCGCGTCAGAGCCGTGCCGCAGGACGGTGCCCATCGTATACATTTGCGCATGACATGCGCCCGCATTGCCGCCAGAGCGGTGGATTTCCTCTAATATCGCCGCGCCCGCAGAGATCAGCAGGGACAGGCCGCCGTATTCTTCTGGGATAAGGGCAGATAGGTATCCCGCTTCGGTCAGGGCCTGAACGAATTCAACAGGATAGCTTTGGTCGCGGTCATGCTGCTGCCAATAGGTGCCGGGGAAATCGGTGCAGAGCCGTGCGACGCCATCGCGGATGTCCTGGTGGTTCAATTCGTATGTCATGTCAGTCCTTTACGGGTCGGGTCGGGCGTATATTCGGCGCGGATGCGGGCGCTGTCTGCACCAAGATCCGGAACATGGTGCGCGCCGCCACTGTCGGTTTGGATCGGCAGGGCGGCAAGGTCGACGGTGGTGCCGCCGATCATCGCCTGAGTATTGCGCAGAAAGGGGTGATCGGACAGATCCGCGACCGAGTTGAGCCGCGAGTTGGCGATCTTGGCG
The DNA here is from genome assembly GCA_937901435.1 of uncultured Rhodobacter sp. The sequence goes on from CALGTJ010000537.1 coordinate 1,192, forward strand.
GCGTCGAGTTTAGCGATGACAGTGTCCGTGTCAAAAGGAGCGAAAGCCTCTGTCACGATGGCGTCGAGCGTTGCGCGATTGGCAAAGCGGTCGGTGTTTTGGGCAAAGCGGGAATCCTGCGGCAGATCGGGTTGGTTCAGCACCTGTGTGCAGAGTTCGGCAAATTCGCGGTTGTTCTGAACCGAAAGCAGAACCTGCCCGCCATCGCCACAGTCAAAGGCACCATAGGGCGCGATGAAGGTGTGTTTCAGGCCAGAGCGCGCAGGCGCACCGCCCATGTAACGATGACCCATCAGGGGCATGTTCATCCAATCGGCCATCACGTCGAACATCGAGACGCTAAGATCGACTCCTTTTCCGGTGCGGACCCGTTGCAACAGCGCGCGCAGGATCGCGGAAAAGGCGGTCAGGCCCGCGGAAAGATCAGACAGTGGCAGGCCAACGCGGGCAGGAGCGTCTGGTGTTCCGGTCACCGCACTGACGCCGCTTTCACCCTGCACAAGAAAATCATAAGCCTTCTTTTGCGCGGCCTCGCCCGTGTCGCCATAGCCGGAAATCGTGCAGGCGATCAGGCCTGGGTTGTCAATTCGCAGGGTCTCTGCGGTCAGGCCCATACGCGCAATGGCTCCGGGGGCCAGATTCGAGACAAAGACATCGGCGCGTTGCAGCATGGTGCGCATGACGCCAAGGTCATCCGGGTCCTTGAGGTCGAGGCAGATCGACTCTTTGCCCCGGTTGAGCCACGCAAAAATCGCGCTTTGCCCATTGGCCCCGGCGTCATATCCACGCGCGAAATCTCCTTCTGGTCGTTCGACCTTGATGACACGCGCGCCCGCATCGGCCAGCAGCAACCCGCAATAAGGCGCGGCGACCGCCTGTTCCAGCGAGACAACCAGCGTTCCGTCGAGTTCTTTGTTCAGGCCCATGATGCTCCTCCCAGGCGTGGGTCTTAGCGCATCGCCAGAGAGAAGTAATCCTCGATCATATCGCCAAAGCTCTGTTCGATCCCGATCACAAAGCCATCCTGATGGCGAGAGATCAGCGCCTTGAGGCCCCAGACCTCGGAATAGGTGGCGGCGTTTGTGGGAAGGACTGTGGGGTGTGTGTCCAGCGGTGAGGCGATGGACAGGATCTGGTTCGCATCTTGCCCGGTTATGGTGAAAAAGCACAGGCTGTCAGAAAGGCGCAGGATGCTGATATCTGCTGGGCAGTGCGCAGGGTTTAGCAAGGTTTCCATTCTGGGCTCGTCTTGCAGGGGCGCGCGCAGCAGCCAGTGGGTGCGCCCGATGTAGAGCAGGTCTGGCGGGCCGGGCGTCAGGGTGTTGGGATCGGCGGGGAAGGCAGGCAGGGTTGGGGCCCATCTGCGCAGGGCGGCCTCTGACCCTTTGAGGTCGAAAAGCGTCATCGCCCCGATCCGTGTGATCTTTGCGTCATAAGCCATGTCAGGACCGCAGCCTTTTTCCGTCAGGATCATAAAAAACGGGGCGGGTTATCTGCACTGGAATGACACGGTCTTTCAGGCGAACATGGGCGATTTTCCCATTGCGCGTCTGGCCGTTTTCCAGCAGGCCAAGGGCGATGACACGGTTGTTGGCGACGCTCCAGACGCAGGCGGTCACAAATCCTTCGGTGGCCTCTGTCCGCCCGTTGGGCGTCATCGGTGCGCCTTCGGGGATCATGTCATTGGGGTCGTCTGGAAGCAGGCCCACGAGTTCGCGGCGAGGATTGCCACCGGCGCGGCGCAACTCGACCGAGCGTTTGCCGAGGAAATCCGGTTTTTTCTTGGACAGGATCCAGCCCATGCCAAGGTCATAGGGATCCACTGTGCCGTCAACCTCGTGCCCCAGAGACAGGAAGCCTTTTTCAACCCGCAGCACATGGTTTGCCTCTGACCCGATGGGGGCGATGTCAAAGGGTTTGCCGGTCTCCATTATCTTCTCCCAAAGAGTTAGCATATGACGCGGGGCCACGTTGATCTCGAACGAGAGTTCACCGGTGAAGCTGACCCGTAATACACGGGCAGGCAGACCTGCGACGGTGCCCTCGCGAACCGACATGAAGGGGAAAGCCTCGGGCGCAAGGTCGATCTCGGTGCCAAGGGCGCGCATCACGTCGCGGGCTTTGGGGCCGCAGATCGTGGCGTTTGTCCATTGTGCTGTGACGGGGGTGATCATCACCTGCCAGTCGGGACGGTCGAATTGCAGGATCTTTTCCATATGCTGGTTTACCGCGTCAGCATGTCCGGTCGAGGTCGAGATCAGCCAGCGGTTTTCATCCAGCCGGAAGGCCACGCCATCGTCAAGGATCAGCCCGTCTTCGGACAGCATCATGCCATAACGCCCGTGTCCCGGTGTCAGAGTAGACATGACGTTGGTGTAGATCAGGTCAAGGAACGCACCGACGTCCCGGCCTTTGAGTTCGAATTTGCCAAGGGGCGAGCCGTCATAGACACCGACGCCGTTGCGCACCGTCAGGCTCTCGCGGTTGACGGTGTCCTGAAAGCTCTCGCCGGGGCGCGGGAAATAACCGGGCCTGCGCCAGCGCGCGCCGGATTCGTACATGACCGCACCTTGGTCCTTGTTCCATTGTGTGATCGGAGTATGCCGGTAGGGCAGGACGACGGACCCCTCGCGCAACCCGTTGATCGCGCCAAAGCTAACCGGCGTGTAAGGCGCGCGAAAGGCGGTGGTGCCGATATCAGGCAGGGCGGTGCCCTGTTGCAGGGCTAGGGTGCCGATGATGTTGATATTGCCGGTTTTGCCCTGGTCGATCCCCATACCGCCGGTGGTGTAGCGTTTGACATGTTCGACGTTGGAATAGCCTTCGCGGTCGGCCAGATGCACATCGTCGACGGTGACGTCGTTTTGCAGGTCAAGAAAGACCTTGCCCTTTGCCTTGTTTTCGACGCGCCAGAGGGGTTCGATGCTATAGGGGACGTGGTCTGTCGTTGGCCCTTCATTGCCGCTGCGCAGCACTTCGGCAAACGAGAATATGCCTGCCGCAGCCCCAACGCAGGTGCAGTTTTGCGCGGGTGTGTCGGGGAGGAAGGCGGACAGGGGCTCGTTGAATTTCAAGGTGCCCCGCGATTGCGAGAACAGGTGCACAGTGGGCGACCACCCGCCGGAACACCCCAGAAGATCGCAGGGGATGGTCGGGCCGAAACCGCCGTCGCGCTTTTGAATTACAACCGCTTTAACGTGCTTGTAGCCGATCACTTGGGTGATGACAGATCCAAGGTGGACCTTGATATTCCTGACCTGCGCAAGAACGGTGTCAGATACCACGGCACGGCTGTCGACAATCGCGGCGACCTCGCCCCCGACGGCCTCGAAATCGGCAGCGGCGGTATAGGCGCTGTCGTTGTTTGTGAAAAAGACGGCGCGCTGGCCGGGCAGGACGGCGTAGCGGTTCACATAGGTCTGGATCGCAGAGGCCAGCATCACGCCGGGGCGGTCGTTATTGGCAAAGACCAGTGCGCGTTCGATTGCGCCGGTTGCGATGATGACCTCTTTCGCGCGCACCCGCCAGTTGCGTTCCAGCAGCGAGGCATGATCGGGCGCGCGTTCGTTCACACACAGCAGGTTATGCTCGCGGTAGGCCCAGACGGTGCTGTTTTGCAGGTGGGTGACGTTTGGCATAGTGGCGAGTTCGGCGACGGTCGCGGTGACCCACTCTATCGCGGGTTTGCCGTTGATGGTTTGGGTGGTGCTGAGCAAGGAACCACCTGCCTCGCTGCCGTCATCGGCCAGAAACACGCGCTTGCCTGCGCGGCCAGCCGTCAGGGCGGCCATCAGACCAGCGGGACCGGCACCTGCGATCAGGACATCGGCGTGGGCATTGCGGGATTCAAAATGGCCGTCCTTTGGTTCCTGAGCGGGCGCAGCGGCGAGGCCTGCGGCGCGACGGATGGAAGGTTCAAACAAACGCCAGTCGGGCCATTTGAAGGTCTTGTAGTAGAAGCCTGCCGGGATGAACCGTGCGATCAGTTGGGTCACGGCGCCAAGGTCAAACTCTGGCGAGGGCCAGCAGTTAATGGACTTTGCGCGCAATCCTTCGCTTAGCGGCACCGTGGTCACCGGGCGATTGCCAGAGGCATCCCCGTCCAGCAGTTCGACCATCGTCGCCGGTTCCTCGACGCCTGCCCCAAAGATCCCGCGTGGGCGGTGATATTTGAAGCTGCGCGCAGTCAGGCTTACGCCATTGGCGAGCAGAGCCGAGGCCAGCGTGTCGCCCTCGAACCCGGTGAAATGATCGCCGTTAAAGGTGAAGGACAAGCGCCGTCTGCGATTGATCCGCCCGCCTGTGGGCAAGCGCCTAGTCATCGCACGGCCCCTCAATGATTTCATGGGTCACGGTATTGCGCCAGATCATGAACCAATCGCCACATCCACGCGCATGCCGCCAGCGTTCCTGCACCGCGCCTACAGGGTTAGGCACGTTGAGCAGGTAGTCGAGCCAAACCTCGTCACTCACCACTGTGGGATCCGGGCGATCGGGGCCTTTTGGCCCGCCGTAAACAAATTCGGTCTCATTGCGCGGCCCGCAAAAGGGGCACTCTATGATCAGCATGTCCCCTCCTTAAAGCGCAATCCGAAAAGTGGGAACCGGTTTTCGGGCCGAATTGCGCGGAAAAACAAAACGCTAGATCGATGGCCTTTGTCAAAAGGCCGTCGCTCTAGCGGGCTGTGGTGGTTCCGACTTCCATGATGAAATCGAGATGGCGGAAACGTTTGACGCTGAAGTCCTGCATCAGCTTATGCGGCTGTCCGGTGGCCACGTGATGCGCCATGGTCAGACCGCCTGCGGGGATCGCCTTGTACCCGCCCCACCAACCAGCGGTGACGAACAGCCCGCCGATATCGGTCTCGTCCATGATCGGCGAGGCGTCATGGGTAATGTCCAGATGCCCGCCCCATTGCCGCAGCAGTTTCAGTTTCTTGAAGGACGGGAACAGTTCCAGCATCGCGCCGACCGTATCCTCGAAGACGTGCTGTTTGATGTCGCGGCGAAAGCTTTGCCCGCTGTCAGGCGCACCGCCGATGACCATCTCTCCCTTATCGGACTGGCTAAAGTAAAAGCCAAGGTCAGGGCAATTGACTACCACATCCACCAGCGGTTTCACAGGTTCCGACACGAAAGCCGTCAGGTTCATCGTGCGCAGCGGCAGTTTGAGGCCCACAGTTTCGGTCAGGGTTGTCGTGTGACCAGAGATGGCAACCACAACCTTTTTCGCACGCACGGTGCCTTTGTTCGTCTCGACGCCTTCGATCCGCCCATCCGCCCCCCGCAACAGAGACAAGACAGACGTCTGCTGATGGATCTCGACCCCACGCGCATCGGCGGCGCGGGCGTATCCCCAAGCCACAGCGTCATGGCGGTTTACGCCCGCGTCCGTATGGACCATCCCGCCGATGACAGGCAGCCGAGAGCCGGGGCCTCCGCCCGTCAAAGCCGGAATACGACGGCGGACCTCTTCGGCGCTGATCTGTTCATAGGTGGCACCGTAGATGTCCATGGTCAGTTGGCGGCGCCGCAACTCTCGCAGTTTGGGGTAGTTGTGAACCACATCAATCATGGTGCGTTTGGAATGCATCATGTTGAAATTCAGCTCTTTTGTCAGACCTTCGTACAACGCCACGGATTTGACGTAAAAAGGGATCGACTGATCGCGCAGGTAATTGGCGCGGATCGTGACTGTGTTGCGCGCGATATTTCCGCCGCCCAGCCAGCCGCGATCAAGGACGGCGACATTGGTGATCCCATGCTCTTTGGCAAGATAATAGGCGGTGGCAAGGCCATGACCGCCCGCGCCGATGATCACCACATCGTATTGCGGCCGCAACGGCGGGCTACGCCACGCCTTTGCCCAGTGCTTGTGCCCGCTCAGGCCGTTCTTGAGCAGCGAAAATAGGGAATAGTTTTGCATGTTGCTGTTATCTGGTCTCAATGTGGGGCCATGGTCAAGGCGATGTTTTGGCGCGTCATCAGGGGCCTGAGTCGAAAGTGGAAAATGTGATGGAGGTTATTCGGTTTGCAGAACTGGCCCAGACCCCTTGGAAAAACGGTGGCGGCCTGACCCGGCAGATCGCAACATGTTCAGACGGCGAGGCGATGCTCTGGCGGCTTAGTCTTGCCGATGTCACGCAGGACGGCCCGTTTTCCTGTTTTCCGGGGCTGTGCCGCATTCTGACGGTCGTGGCGGGCGCGGGTATGCGGCTTGACCATGACGCTGAACAGATGACCGCCGCGCCTTGGGGGCCGCTGCGGTTTAACGGTGCTTTGGATGTCTTTGGGCGGCTCACTGCGGGGCCGGTGAGCAATTTCAACCTGATGTTTGACCCAAGACTTTGTGACGCACGGGTCGAGGTCTTGCGCGAGCCCTCTGTGCAGGATGTCAGCACAGAGACGGCGATCCATTGCCTTGCTGGTACGCCTCTTGTCGGGTCTGTCGCGATGCAAGCCAAGGACACCGTTCTGACAGGATCTCAGACGCTGACGCTATCCGCTGGCGACGCGGTTCTGGCGGTGACGTTCCGCTATCTGGATCAGAGCGCCTCAACCAGACGGGCCATCGTTTTACGGTAGGCCTTGGTGATGCTGTCGCGCGCCACATGCCTGCCGTCCCTGACCATATGACGTCCGGCAGACCAGAGATCAGTGACCACTCGATCCCTTGCCGCAAACACCAACCCGTCGAGGATCTGGTCGTCTCGCAGGGCACAAAGCGAGGGGTCGGAACTGTCGATTGCCACAAGATCGGCCAAACGCCCAACGGCAATCTCGCCCGCGTCCCGGCCCAGCGCCTGTGCCCCACCGCGCGCGGCCCCTGTATACAGCGTCCGCCCAACAGAACCCTCGCCCACCACCATCACATTGCGCGCCAGATCCCTCAGGCGCTGCGAGTATTCCAGCGTGCGCAACTCTTCGGTGAGGGAAATCAGAACGTTGGAATCCGACCCGATCCCAAAGCGACCGCCCGCCGTCAGATAGGTCGGCCCATTGAACGGCCCGTCGCCCAGATTGGCCTCTGTTACCGGGCACAGCCCCGCCACGACACCGGATTGCGCCATGGCATGGGTTTCGGCCTCTGTCATATGGGTGGCGTGGATCAGACACCAACGGGTATTGACCTCTGTGTTTTGCAGCAGCCAGTCCACCGGGCGCGCGCCCAGCCAGTCTTGGATGTCGCGCACCTCTTTGGGTTGCTCGGCGATATGAATGTGGATGGGGCCATCTTTGAACTGCGGCAGGACGTGGGCCAGATCATCGGGCGAAGTGGCGCGCAGGGAATGGGGGGCGATCCCGATCCGGAAATCGTCGGGCAGAACATCCAGACAGGCACCTGCGCGCTCGACCAGTTGGGTAAACTGCTCTGGCGTATTGCCAAACCGTTCCTGACCGGGGGCCAGTGCTTGCTGCCCCGCTCCGCCATAAGTGTATAGCACAGGCAGATGGGTCAACCCGATCCCGGTCACGCTGGCGGCCTGACAAATGCGATGCGACAACTCTCCCTGATCGTCATAGGGCGCGCCGTCCGGCTGGTGGTGCAGATAGTGGAATTCGCCCACGCTGGCATAGCCGGCCTCTTGCATCTCTAGAAAAACAAGGGCGGCAATCGCCTCTATATCCTCTGGGCCCAGATGTGCGGTAAAGCGATACATCAGGTCGCGCCATGTCCAGAAACTGTCTTTGCCCGCGTGCCGATGCTCTGTCATCCCGGCCATGGCGCGCTGAAAGCTGTGGCTGTGCAGGTTCGCCATGGCGGGCAGGACCGTGTCCAGATGCTGATCGCCCAATTGCGCCGTTTGGTCATGGGCAATTTCGCTGATACACCCCTGTGCGACGCCAATCCGCACATTTTGCGCCCATCCGGTTGCCAACAAGGCGCGTTTTGCAAAGATCACGGCAGTTCCTCATTCTTTTTATGTATAGACATATAGAAGACCCGTTTGTACAAGAAAAGAGAATTCTACAGAGAGACAGCGCGCTCATGTCAGTCCCGGACCAGCTTTTTACAGATATTCAGGTGGCGACAATGGTTGAGGGTGAGACGCCCTATGGCTTGATCGAAAACGCTGCAATCGCTTTTCAGGACGGCAAGATCGTCTGGACCGGGCACCATGATGCCATACCGCACGACCTTGGCGGGTTGGACAGGACCGCGCTGGGCGGGCGGCTGGTGACGCCGGGGCTGATCGACTGTCACACCCATATCATCCACGGCGGCAATCGCGCGCGCGAATTCGAGATGCGCCTGAATGGCGCCAGCTATGAAGAGGTGGCGCGCGCCGGGGGCGGAATCCTCTCGACGGTGCTGGCCACACGTGGCGCAAGCGAGGCGGATCTGGTGCAGGCAGCCTTGCCCCGCGTCGATGCGCTGCTGGCCGAGGGCGTGACTCTGATAGAGGTGAAATCCGGCTACGGGCTTGATCGGGAAACCGAACTGCGGATGCTGCGCGCGGCCCGTGCGCTTGCGCAGCTTCGCCCGATCCGTATTGTGACCAGCTTTCTGGGGGCTCACGCGGTGCCGCCAGAGTATAAGAACCGAAGCGACGCCTATATTGATGAGGTTTGTATCCCGAGTATGCGCGCCGCGCAGGCCGAGGGATTGGTCGATGCCGTCGACGGGTTTTGCGAAACCATCGCCTTTACCCCTGCCCAGATCGCACGGGTCTTTGATGCCGCCCGCGCGCTGGGCCTGCCCATAAAACTGCACGCCGAACAATTGTCCAATCTGGGGGGGGCTGCCCTTGCCGCCCGATACGGTGCGCTCTCTGCCGATCATATCGAGTATCTCGACGCGTCAGGCGTGCAGGCCATGGGGCAGGCGGGCACGGTGGCCGTCTTGTTGCCGGGGGCGTTCTACACGTTGCACGAGACACAAGCCCCGCCTGTCGATCTGCTGCGCGCGCATGATGTCCCGATCGCACTGGCCAGCGATTGCAACCCCGGTTCGTCCCCCATGACGTCGCTGTTGCTGGCGATGAATATGGGGTGCACCCTGTTTCGCCTGACCCCGCAAGAGGCGCTGGCAGGTGTCACCCGCAATGCGGCCCGCGCGCTGGGTGTGACCGATTGCGGTCAGATCGCCAAAGGGATGCGCGCCGATCTGGCAGTCTGGAACGTCTCGCACCCCGCAGAGCTGGCCTATCGGATCGGTTTTAACCCCCTGTCTTCCCGTATCTTTGCGGGTTCGCTATGACCACTTTGACTCTGATGCCCGGCACCGTCACGCTGGATCAGCTTGCGCGGATTTATTGGGACGAGGCCGCTGTCCAGCTTGATCCCGCGTGTCACCCGGCAATCCTGCGCGCACAGGCCGCCATTGCCGCCGCCGTTGCAGGGACAGAGGCGGTCTATGGCGTCAATACCGGCTTTGGCAAACTGGCAAGCGTCAAGATCGCGTCGAAAGACACGGCGACCCTGCAACGCAATCTGATCCTGTCGCATTGCTGTGGCGTTGGGGCGCCGATCTCGCGGCGTCACGCGCGGCTGTTGATGGCGCTCAAGCTGCTCAGCCTCGGGCGCGGGGCCTCTGGTGTGCGGCTGGAACTGGTCACGTTGATCGAGGATATGCTGGTAAAGGGCGTCACGCCTGTGATCCCCGCGCAAGGCTCTGTCGGGGCCTCTGGTGATCTGGCCCCACTGGCGCATATGGCCGCCGTGATGATGGGCGCAGGCGAGGCAGAGTTTGACGGGAAGGTCATGCCGGGCGGCACAGCGCTGGCGGCTGCCGGGTTGAAGCCCGTGGAACTTGGCCCCAAAGAGGGTCTGGCCCTGATCAACGGCACGCAATTTTCCACGGCTTTTGCGTTGGCCGGGCTGTTCGGGGCATGGCGTGCGGCGATGTCCGCGCTGGTCACCTCGTCTCTGTCGACCGACGCGATCATGGGGTCCACCGCCCCGTTGCAGCCGCAAATCCACGCCCTGCGCGGTCACCGTGGTCAAATCGAGGCGGGCGAGACGATGCGCGCTTTGCTGGCCGGGTCCGTCATCCGCGAAAGCCACCGCGAGGGCGATACCCGTGTGCAGGACCCCTATTGCATCCGCTGTCAGCCGCAGGTGACGGGGGCAGCGATGGATGTGCTGCGCATGGCCGCCGGTACGCTGGAAATAGAGGCAAACGCCGCCACCGATAACCCTCTTGTGCTGGTCGAGGCCGGGATGATCGTCTCTGGCGGGAATTTCCATGCGGAACCCGTCGGTTTTGCCGCCGATATGATCGCGCTGGCCGTGGCCGAGATTGGCGCGATTGCCCAACGGCGTATCGCGCTGATCGTCGATCCGGTGCTGAACCACGATCTGCCGCCCTTCCTGACGCCCAATCCGGGGCTGAACTCTGGTTTCATGATCGCAGAGGTCACCACCGCCGCCTTGATGAGCGAGAACAAGCATCTGGCAAACCCTTGCGTGACCGACAGCACCCCGACCAGCGCCAACCAAGAGGACCACGTCAGCATGGCGGCCCATGGCGCGCGCCGACTTGGGCCAATGGTCGAGAACCTTGAGCGTATCCTTGGGGTCGAGTTGCTATGCGCCGCGCAAGGTGTCGAATTTCGCGCGCCTTTGGCCACCAGCACTGCCTTGCAGCAGGTCCTGCGCCGGGTGCGCGCCGATATCCCAACCTTGGGCGATGACCGCTATCTTGCGCCCGATCTGGAACAGGCTGCACGTCTGGTCGCGGATGGCGAGATCGTCAAAGCCTCGGGTGTTCCCATGCCAGAGGTCAGCACGTGACCTTGGACACCGACACGACCTCTGGCGCGTCCTATTTCGAATGGCCCCTCACCTCTGGAGACATGCAATGACTGACCCGCGCAAGAACTCTCGTGACATCTATCCGGCTACGGGCAGCGAGATCACCGCGAAGAGCTGGCTGACCGAGGCGCCAATGCGGATGCTGATGAACAACCTGCACCCGGATGTGGCCGAAAACCCGCATGAATTGGTGGTGTACGGCGGTATCGGGCGCGCGGCGCGCACGTGGAAGGATTTTGACCAGATCGTCGCAAGCCTCAAGGATCTGGAAGAGGATCAGACCCTGCTGGTGCAATCGGGCAAGCCCGTGGGCGTGTTCCAAACCCACAAGGATGCGCCGCGCGTGTTGATTGCAAACAGTAACCTCGTGCCGCATTGGGCGACGTGGGATCACTTTAACGAACTCGATAAAAAGGGTCTGGCGATGTATGGCCAGATGACCGCCGGGTCGTGGATCTACATCGGCAGCCAAGGCATCGTGCAGGGGACGTATGAGACCTTTGTCGAGGCCGGGCGGCAGCATTACAACGGCGATCTGACGGGCAAATGGATTTTGACCGGGGGGCTTGGCGGCATGGGTGGCGCGCAACCTTTGGCCGCAGTGATGGCCGGGGCATGTTGTCTGGCGGTCGAATGCAATCCAGACAGCATCGATTTCCGCCTGCGCACCCGCTATGTGGACGAGCGCGCCGATACGCTGGATGAGGCGCTGGCGATGATTGACCGCTGGACCAAGGCAGGCGAGGCCAAATCTGTGGGTCTGCTGGGCAATGCGGCGGATGTGTTTCCCGAACTGGTCAGGCGCGGGGTGCGCCCCGAGATGGTCACTGACCAGACCAGCGCCCATGACCCGCTGCATGGCTACCTGCCGCTGGGCTGGAGCATGGCCGAATGGAAGGCCAAGCAGGAAAGCGATCCCAAGACGGTCGAAAAAGCCGCACGCGCCAGTATGAAGACCCATGTGGCCGCGATGGTGGATTTCTGGAACGCGGGCGTGCCGACGCTGGATTACGGCAATAACATCAGGCAGGTGGCGCTGGATGAGGGGCTGGAAAACGCCTTTGCCTTTCCTGGCTTCGTGCCCGCCTATATCCGCCCGCTGTTCTGTCGCGGGATCGGCCCGTTCCGCTGGTGCGCGCTGTCGGGCGATCCCGAAGATATCTACAAGACCGACGCCAAGGTCAAAGAGCTGGTCGACGACCCGCATCTGCACAAATGGCTGGATATGGCGCGCGAACGCATCGCGTTTCAGGGCCTGCCCGCGCGGATCTGCTGGGTCGGGCTGGGCGTACGGCACAAACTGGGGCTGGCGTTCAACGAAATGGTGCGCACGGGTGAACTATCTGCTCCTGTCGTGATCGGGCGCGACCACCTTGACAGCGGCTCTGTCGCCTCGCCCAACCGGGAAACCGAAGCGATGAAGGACGGCTCTGACGCGGTGTCGGACTGGCCGCTGCTGAACGCGCTGCTCAACACCGCCTCTGGGGCCACATGGGTCTCGCTGCATCACGGTGGCGGGGTTGGCATGGGGTTCAGCCAGCATTCCGGTATGGTCATCTGCTGTGACGGCACCGAGGACGCCGACCGCCGCATCGCCCGCGTGCTGTGGAACGATCCCGCCACTGGCGTCATGCGTCATGCAGATGCCGGGTACGAGGACGCAGTTGATTGTGCACGAGAGAACGGGTTGAACTTGCCGGGAATTTTGTAACGATGTCCGTTTTTGAAAACTCTTCATAACACGACGATGGAGTTCGCTTTCCCATGCTCAAGATCGTTTCGGCCACGACCCCAGAAGACCTGGAGATATTCCGCACGTTGGTCCGGGAGTTTTCTGATTGGGCGCTCAAGACGTTTCATCCTGACGAGGCGACCCCTCCGCCAGCGTTTTCAGGTCTGGAACAGGAATTGGCAAGTCTGCCCGGCAAATATGGCGATCCGGACGGGGCGCTTGTCCTGGCTCTTGTCGAGGGAGACGTTGTGGGATCTATCGCCGGATTTCGCCACGATGCTCACTCGACCGAAGTGACCCGCCTCTGGGTTCGTCCCACTGGCCGGGGGCATGGTGTTGGCAAGGCATTGGTCGCGCATTTTGTGTCGCTCTCACAAAACAAGGGCTACAAACGAATTGTCTTGCGCGGCCATCGCGGCATGACAGCGGCCCATAAGATTTACCGCGAGGCCGGATTTGAAATGATTGACGGGCCTGCTGAATTTCCCACTATCCGGGATATCGCGCTTGCCATGCAAAAGGATATTGCCTGAAGCCGACGTGCGCTTGCCAGACGCGCCGCCCGTTAATATCGCGCTGTCATCCTGTGGCCCGGTCGAAACGACAGGCGGACATAGGTGATGGCCTGCCCTTCCCACCATGTCGAGCGTTCGGTGGTGAACAGGGCAGATCCCAGCGGGCACGAGAGGTGGTTTGACAGGGTTTGATCCGACGCCGTCGCGGAAAAGCTGATTTCCGCGTTGGTAAAGGGGACGGTTGCGATCAGCCATTCGTTGGGGCCGACCTCGGAAAAATCAGTAGCCATTGCTTGCGGCAGAACCCCCAGATTGATCCAGCGATCCTCGAATTGATAGGGCGCGCCGTCGGCGTAATGCATACAGATCAGGTGCAAGACCTGACCGCTTTGCGCCAGTTGCAGCCTTGCATGCAGCCAGTCGGGCGCGTCCAACACGTCGCGGCTGACCAGGGCATAGCGATGCACACCGCCCTTATCCTCGATCTCGCGGCGCACGATGGGGATGTCAAAGGTGGCCTGTCGCCGTGGGGCCATACGCACACGCGTGCCCGCTTTGCGTCGCCGCTCTATCAGGCCCTCGTCCGCCAGTTCGCGCATTGCCCGGTTGACCGTTGCGCGCGCGCATCCATAGGTTTCGGCAAGGTCCACCTCGTTGGGAACCAGACTGCCGGGCGCCCAGTCTCCGGCCATGATCTTGGACAGGATGTCGGATTTCACGTGGCGATAGGTGGCTTTCATGGCCTTGGTCCAATGCGATTATTATGCCTAGGCTTATGCCAAATTACCCTAGGTGTATAGGCAAGCCTTTTGATCTGGAGATGATCGAAGTCTTTATTTCAGACATAAACCTTTAGGCTTGAAATAAATTCTGACCTGCCCTAGCCTGATTGCAATACCACGAAAACCAATGGGGGAATGCATTTGCGTATCGCATGTCTGGGCGGTGGCCCTGCCGGGCTTTATTTCGCCATATCGCTAAAATTGCGCCAGCCAGAGGCCGAGATCACCGTGTTCGAGCGCAACAAGCCCGACGATACATTCGGTTGGGGTGTCGTTCTGTCGGATGAGACGCTGGATAACCTTGCCCAGAACGACCCCATCAGCGCCGAACGCATTCGCGCGCATTTCGCCTATTGGGACGATATCGCGGTGCATTACCGAGATACCAAGACGGTCTCGACCGGGCATGGCTTTTGCGGCATCGGGCGGATGCGGCTGCTGCTGCTGCTGCAAGAGCGCGCGCGGGAATTGGGCGTGGACCTGCAATTTGAAACCGACGTTGCCAGCGCGCAGGACTATGCCAAGGACTATGATCTGGTGGTTGCCTCTGACGGTCTGAATTCGCGCACGCGTACCGAGTTGGCTGTGCATTTCAAACCCGAAATCGACATGCGCGCCTGCAAGTTTGTCTGGCTTGGCACGCATCAGAAATTCGACGACGCCTTTACCTTTATCTTTGAGGAAACCGACAAGGGCTGGTTGTGGGCGCACGCCTATCAATTCGACGAGGACACTGCGACCTTCATTGTCGAGACGGACGAGGCGACGTGGCAGGCCTACGGCTTTGGTGACATGACGCAGGACGAAAGCATCGCCACCTGCGAGGCGATCTTTGCCGATCATCTGGGCGGTCATCCCCTGATGACCAATGCGCGCCATATTCGTGGCTCTGCCTGGATCAACTTTCCCCGCGTGCTGTGCGAACGGTGGAGTCACGAGAACATCGTGCTGATGGGCGATGCCGCCGCCACTGCGCATTTTTCCATCGGCTCGGGCACGAAACTGGCGCTGGAATCCGCGATATCGCTGGCCGAGGGCGTGACGACAGAGGCGAGCCTGCCAGAAGCCTTTGCAAAATATGAGGACGCGCGCCGTCTAGAGGTTCTGCGCCTGCAATCGGCTGCGCGCAACTCGCTGGAATGGTTTGAGGACATCGAGCGTTATCTGCATCTCGATCCGGTGCAGTTCAACTATTCGCTGCTGACCCGCTCGCAACGCATCAGCCACGAAAACCTTCGCCTGCGCGACCCGGAGTGGCTGCAAGGGGCAGAGGGATGGTTTCAGGGGCGCTCTGGTGGGGCAAATACGCCCGTGCGCGCGCCCATGTTCGCGCCCTTCAAGCTGCGCGAGATGGATCTGGCCAACCGCATCGTTGTCTCGCCCATGGCGCAGTATAAGGCCGTCGATGGCGCGCCGACCGACTGGCATCTGATCCATTACGGCGAGCGGGCCAAGGGCGGTGCCGGGTTGGTCTATACCGAAATGACCTGTGTTTCGCCGCAGGGGCGGATCACGCCCGGCTGTCCAGGGCTATATGCGCCAGACCATGAGGCGGCCTGGTCTCGGCTGACGACCTTCGTTCACAGTGAGACCGAGGCGAAAATCTGCTGTCAGATTGGCCATTCCGGGCGCAAAGGTTCTACTCAATTGGGGTGGGAGGTCATGGACGCGCCGTTGAAAAGCGGCAACTGGGACACTCTGTCTGCCTCTGCGATCCCATGGTCTGACAAGAACGCCACCCCCCGCGCGATGACGCGTGACGATATGGACCGCGTGCTGGCAGAGTTCGTCAGCGCCACCCAAATGGCCGCACGCGCGGGGTTTGACATGATCGAACTGCACGCCGCGCATGGTTATCTGGTATCGTCCTTCATCTCGCCCCTGTCCAACATCCGTGACGACGCTTACGGCGGGCCCCTCGAAAATCGCCTGCGCTATCCGCTAGAGGTCTTCACCGCGATGCGCGCGGCCTGGCCTGCCGATAAACCCATGTCGGTGCGGATTTCTGCAAATGACTGGGCGGGCGACGACGGGGTCACACCGCAAGAGGCTGTCGAGATCGCCAAGGCCTTTAGCGCCGCTGGTGCGGATATCATCGACGTCTCGGCGGGTCAGACCTCTACCACGGCCAAGCCTGTCTATGGCCGTATGTTCCAGACGCCCTTCTCGGATCGTATCCGTAACGAGGCAGGTGTGGCGACCATGGCCGTTGGCAATATCTTTGAGGCTGATCATGTCAACTCTATCCTGATGGCTGGGCGTGCTGATCTGGTTTGTCTCGCGCGGCCGCATCTGGCCGACCCCTATTGGACGTTGCACGCAGGCGCTGCGATTGGCGACCGCGCAGCACAATGGCCGCTGCCCTATCAGGCCGGGCGTGATCAGTTGTGGCGTCTGGCAGACCGTGTGGCAGAGCAAGAGGAAAAGGTATGAGACGGGTTCTTGTGACAGGTGGCGGCACTGGCATCGGGCGTGCGATTGCGCATGCGTTTCTCGCCGCTGGCGACGAGGTGACGATTGCCGGACGCCGCATCGAGCCCTTGCAAGAGGCCGCTGATGGCACCGCGATCAAGACCGTGCAACTGGATGTGACTGACGAGGCGCAGGTCGCCGCGCTGTTCGAAACACCCTTTGATGTGGTCATCGCAAACGCAGGGTCCGGCAAGGCAACCAAGCTGGTGAACACCACGCTGGACGACTGGCAGGCGACGATCAATGTCAACCTGACCGGCGTTTTCCTGACCTTCCGCGAGGCGCTGCGCGGCATGACGCAAGGGGGCCGCCTGATCGCCATCGCCTCGACCGCCGCGTTGCAAGGCGGGTCGAACCTGTCGTCCTATGCGGCGTCCAAACACGGCGTACTGGGACTTATGCGCTCTGTTGCCGTCGAGGTCGCTAAATCCGGCATCACCTGCAACGCGATCTGTCCCGGCTTTGTCGATACGGAAATGGCGGAAACCGCGGTGCAAAACGTGATGCGCAAATTCAACGTGCCGCAGGACAAGGCCCTGTCCATGGTCGTGAGCGGCAATCCGATGGCCCGGCTGATCGACCCGGCAGAGGTCGCAGCGACCGCGATTTTCTTGGCCTCCGCCGGGGCATCCTCGGTCAATGGTCACGCGTTAAGTGTTTCGGGAGGAGAGATTTGAAGAACCTTGATCAACGACAAGTGGCGCAACCGGATTCTAAAGAGCATCTGCGCCTGTGGCTGCGCCTGCTCAAGGTTTCGCGCACCGTGGAAAGTGAACTGCGCGAACGTCTGCGCGTTGAATTTGGCACCACCTTGCCGCGCTTTGACGTGATGTCGGCGCTGTATCGTAACCAATCCGGCATGAAGATGAGCGAACTGTCCCGCATGCTGATGGTATCCAACGGCAATGTCACCGGGATCGTGGATCGCCTGACCGAAGACGGCATGATGATCCGAGAGGCGGTACCGGGTGATCGGCGTGCTGCGCGTGTGAAACTGACCCAAAAAGGGATCGCAGAGTTCGCGAAACTGGCCGAGGCGCATGAACGCTGGGTCAGTGAATTGCTGGGCGGTCTGAGCGGCGGTGACAGCGCCATTGCCGCGAATTTCATCAGCACCGCTTTGCGGGCCAATAAGGAGGCAGGTGATGACCACTGAGCCAAAGCATTTCAACTGTCAGATCAGTGACCGCATCGCGCGCGTCTCGCTGAACAGGCCCGACCGCAAGAACCCGCTGACCTTTGACAGCTACGCTGAGCTGCGCGACTGGTTCCGCGCCTTGGCCTATTCCGACGACGTCGACGTGGTGGTGTTCGGCTCAAACGGTGGGAATTTCAGTTCCGGCGGCGATGTGCACGACATTATCGGCCCGCTGACGCGCATGAATATGAAGGAGTTGCTGACCTTCACCCGCATGACCGGGGATCTGGTCAAGGCGATCATCAATTGCGGCAAGCCAGTGATCGCGGCGATTGACGGGGTCTGCGTTGGCGCGGGGGCGATCATCGCGATGGCCTCTGACCTGCGCATCGCCACTCCTGCCGCCAAGACCGCGTTTCTGTTCACTCGGGTCGGTCTGGCTGGCTGTGACATGGGCGCCTGCGCGATCCTGCCGCGCATTATCGGTCAGGGGCGTGCTGCGGAATTGCTGTACACCGGGCGGTCCATGTCTTCGGATGAAGGTCTGGCCTGGGGCTTTTACAACAAGGTTGTCGAGGCTGGTGCGTTGGATGATGAGGCCATGGACATGGCCAAACGCATCGCGGCAGGGCCAAACTTTGCCCATATGATGACCAAGACCATGCTGGCGCAGGAATGGTCCATGTCGATTGAGCAGGCGATCGAGGCAGAGGCACAAGCGCAGGCGCTGTGCATGCAAACGGGCGATTTCAAGCGGGCCTATGATGCCTTTGTCGCCAAGGAAAAACCAGTATTCGAGGGTGATTGATGGCCGATAAAACCTACCTCGACTGGCCGTTTCTGGACCCGTGTCACAAGGCGCGCGCCGAGGCGCTGGACGCTTGGGCCGAGACACAGGTGATCGACCACACAGACGTCGACGCGGCCTGTATCAAACTGGTGCGCGATATGGGGGCTGCGGGGTTCCTTGACGCTTCGGCCTCGCTGGACGGCACGCCGCTGGATGTGCGCAGCCTTGCGATTACCCGCGATACGCTGGCGCGTCACGACGGTTTGGCCGATTTCACCTTTGCCATGCAGGGGCTTGGAACTGGCGCGTTGTCGCTGTTTGGCACGGACCTACAAAAACAGGCGTGGTTGCCAAAGACCCGTGCGGGAGAGGCCATTTCTGCCTTTGCGCTGACCGAACCGACCTTTGGCTCTGATGTGGCCAATTCGACGATGACCGCCACGCGTGACGGCAGTGACTACATCCTGAACGGCGAAAAGACGTGGATCTCTAATGGTGGTATCGCGGACGTCTACACGCTCTTTGCCCGCACCGGAGAGGCCCCCGGCGCGCGTGGTTTGTCCGCCTTTATCGTCACGCCAGATCTGCCGGGATTTGAGGTGGTCGAGCGTCTGCACACCATCGCGCCGCATCCTTTGGCGCATCTGCGGTTCACCGATTTGCGCATCCCCGCCAGCGCGATGATCGGTGCGCCGGGGCAGGGGTTCAAAATCGCCATGTCGGTGCTGGATGTCTTTCGCACCACGGTTGCCGCCGCCGCGCTGGGGTTCGCGCGCCGTGCGCTGGACGAGGCGCTGCACCGGGTCACCAGCCGCCAAATTCAGGGCGCGCCTTTGGCCGATCTGCAAATGGTGCAGGGTCACATCGCCGATATGGCACTGGACATCGACGCAAGCGCTTTGCTTGTCTATCGCGCGGCCTGGACCAAGGACGCAGGGGCGCCGCGCGTCACACGAGAGGCTGCCATGGCCAAGCTGTTTTCCACCGACCAGGCGCAGCAGGTCATTGACCGCGCGGTGCAGTTGCATGGCGGGGATGGCGTGCGGTCGGGCCAGAAGGTGGAAGAGCTTTACCGCGACATCCGCGCCCTGCGCATCTACGAGGGCGCATCCGACGTGCAGCGCGTTATCATCGCCCGCAGCGTTTTAGGCGAGTTTTCAGGGGGTTAGTATGCTTGGAGCGACAGCGCACAGCGATACATTCACGCGGGACAACCTGCCGCCCGCGTCTGCGCAGCCCGTGTTTTTGCTCGACGGGTTCGACTATCCTGAACAGCTTAACGCCGGGGTCGAGTTGACCAATGCGATGGTTGAAAAGGGATTTGGCGATCACACCGCGCTGATCGGAAATGGGCGGCGGCGGACGTACAAGGAACTCACCGACTGGACCAACCGCCTTGCCCATGCGCTGGTGGATAATCTTGGCGTGAAACCCGGCAACCGCGTGCTGATCCGCTCTGCCAATAATCCCGCCATGGTCGCCTGTTGGCTGGCCGCGACCAAGGTTGGCGCGGTGGTGGTCAACACCATGCCCATGCTGCGCGCGGGAGAGCTGTCGCAGATCGTTGACAAGGCAGAGATCACCCATGCGCTGTGTGACACGCGGTTGATGGATGAACTGGCGATTTGCGCCAAGACGTCGCGGTTCTTGAAAACGGTGGTCGGCTTTGACGGAACCTCGAACCATGACGCCGAACTTGACCGCTTGGCGCTGGAAAAGCCCGTGCAATATGACGCCGTGAAAACCAGCCGTGACGATGTGGCTTTGCTGGGCTTTACCTCGGGCACCACGGGCAATCCCAAGGCCACGATGCATTTTCACCGGGATCTGCTGATCATCGCGGATGGCTATGCGCGCGAGGTGCTGGGTGTGACGCCAGAGGATATCTTTGTCGGCTCGCCCCCTCTGGCGTTCACCTTTGGCCTTGGTGGCTTGGCGATCTTTCCCCTGCGGTTTGGCGCGGCGGCAACCCTGCTGGAAAACGCCTCGCCCCCCAATATGATTGAGATCATCGAAAAATACCGCGCCACGGTCTGTTTTACGGCCCCCACCGCCTATCGCGCCATGCTGCGCGCGATGGACGAGGGTGCGGATCTGGCGTCCTTGCGCGCCGCTGTGTCAGCTGGGGAGACCCTGCCCGGACCTGTCTATGACGAATGGATGGCCAAGACGGGCAAGCCGATGCTGGACGGGATTGGCGCGACAGAGATGCTGCATATCTTTGTCTCGAACCGGTTTGACGACCATAAACCTGCCTGTACGGGCAAACCTGTGACCGGGTACGAGGTGCGTATTCTGGACGGTGATGGCAATGACTGTCCGCCCAATGTGGTCGGTCGTCTTGCGGTGCGCGGGCCAACCGGGTGTCGCTATCTGGCCGATGATCGGCAGGCGAAATATGTGCGTGAGGGTTGGAACGTCACTGGCGACAGCTTTTCCATGGACGGTGACGGATACCTTTATTTCGCCGCGCGCAGCGACGACATGATCATTTCGTCGGGCTATAACATCTCTGGTCCAGAGGTGGAGGCTGCGCTGCTATCCCATTCGCACGTTGTAGAATGTGCCGTCATTGCGGCCCCGGATGAGGAACGCGGAATGATCGTGCAGGCCCATGTGGTGTTGGTCGATGGCATCGCCGCAAACGAAGGCACGATCAAAGCCCTGCAAGATCACGTAAAGGCAACAATCGCACCCTTTAAATACCCGCGCTCTGTCAAGTTTTGCGCAGAGCTGCCAAAAACGCAAACCGGAAAAATACAGCGGTTCCGACTGCGCGACGACCTAGGATCTTAACTTATGACGCATGAACATATCGACCCAGACGGCTGGGCCCCGGCCAAAGGCTATGCCAACGGAATCCTGACGGCGGACGGGCATCTGTTTGTTGGCGGGCTGATTGGCTGGAATGGGGATCAGGTTTTCGAGACCCATGACTTCATTGGCCAAATGGAACAGACCCTGCGCAATGTGCGCGATGTGGTGGAAACCGCAGGGGGGCAGGTTGGTGATATCACGCGGTTAACTTGGTATATTGTTGATAAAAAAGAATATCTTGCACGACAACGCGAAGTTGGTGAGGCATATCGCCGGGTGCTGGGCAAACACTTTCCCGCAATGGCGATGATTGTGGTGGCGGGTCTTATTGAAGACGAGGCTCTGGTAGAGATCGAGGCCACAGCGGTGATTGGATCGGGCAAAGCGACATCATAGAGCGTCATCACAGGACGCGAGGTACATCCAAGTCATGGTTGTGTCGCGGCATCCTGCAAAAACCGTCCAGACGTTATTCTTTTGTACAGTTTCGGGTGTTTCGCTGCGCCTTTTATCTGCATACAACTTGAACAGATGTTGAGTACAGTTCCCGAGTGACTTGTCCCAAGCCCCTTGGTCTGCCAAGACAACGTGGCCCAAGATGACGTGGCCCAAGACGACGTGGCCCAAGACGACGTTGCGAGGATGAAACGATGACCGAACCTGCCCTGAAATCGCAAAACAGCGCTCAAAAGCCATCTGACGCGGCGGTGGCAGAGTCTTTGTCACTGGCGATCCACCAGCACCGTCTGGCACCGGGCACAAAGCTGGGTGAGGATGAGCTGGCAGATATCTATGGCGTGTCGCGAACGGTGGTGCGCGCGGCGTTGCTATCGCTGGCGCATATTCAACTGGTCGAGATCCATCGCAATCGTGGGGCCTTTGTCTCGCAGCCCTCTTTGCGCGAAGCCCATGAGGTGTTCGAGGCGCGCGAGTTGCTGGAATCGCGTACAGCCTGGTCGGCGGCCAAGCGTGCCAAACCGTCCGACATCGCCTTGCTCAATCGCCATATCATCGATGAACACGCCGCCATGAACGCAGGTGATCAGGGACGTGCGCTGTATCTGTCGGGGCTGTTTCACATCGAAATCGCCCGGATTGCGGGGCAAGGCACGATCACTGGGTTCATCGAAACACTGATCGCGCGCTCGTCGCTGATTATCGCGCTGTATTGGCGGCGCGAAAGTGCCCTATGCGAAAGCCATGCCCATCACGCGCTGGTCAAGGCGATTGCCGATGGCGATGGCACGAACGCTGAGGCCTTGATGCGCAGCCATTTGGTCGACATCCACTCTGCTCTCGACCTGCGCGAAAAAACAGACGCCCCGCTGTCGCTGCGCGATGCGTTGCGTCTGTAATTGGTTTAAGCTCCGACCATTCCCACAATCTCATAGGTGCGTTTCAGGATCGGCGCGGTGATCTCGCGGGCGCGCTCGGCACCTCGGGCGAGGATGCGGTCGATTTCGGCGGGGTCCTGCATCAGACGGGCCATTTCACCAGAAATAGGCGCCAGCTTTGCCACCGCCAGATCGGCCAGCGCGGGCTTGAACGAGCCAAACTGCGCACCTGCGTGGTCGCGGATGACGTCTTCTGCACTTATATCGGCCAAGGCGGCGTAGATGTTCACAAGGTTGCGCGCCTCGGGGCGATCCTTCAGACCATCGAGATCTGATGGTAAAGGCTCTGGATCGGTGCGCGCCTTGCGGATCTTTTGTGCGATGGCATCAGCGGTGTCGGTCATATTGATGCGCGACGCGTCTGATGGATCAGACTTCGACATCTTCTTGGACCCGTCGCGCAAGGACATAACACGCGTGGCGGCCCCTTCGATCACGGGTTCGGTCAGAGGAAAGAAATCGACGCCATAATCGTGGTTGAATTTGATCGCCACATCACGGGTCAGTTCCAGATGCTGCTTTTGATCCTCGCCCACAGGCACATGGGTCGCGTGATAGATCAGGATATCCGCCGCCATCAGAGCGGGATAGGCAAACAGACCCAGCGAGACATTCTGCGCGTTCTTGCCCGCCTTGTCCTTGAACTGGGTCATCCGCTGCATCCAGCCCATGCGGGCGACACAGTTGAAGATCCAGGCAAGCTGGGCATGCTCGGGCACTTGGGACTGATTGAACAGGATCGACTTTTCCGGATCAATGCCGCTGGCGATAAAACCTGCGCAAAGCTCGCGGGTCGCATTTGCCAGAGATTTGGGGTCTTGCCAGACGGTGATCGCATGTAGATCGACCATGCAATAGACGGTTTCATGGCTGCCAGCGTCCTGCATCGTAACCCAGCGTTTCATCGCACCAAGGTAATTGCCAAGGTGCAGGTCGCCCGACGGCTGCATGCCGGAAAAGACACGGGGGGTGAAATCGGCCATAATGATCGCTCCGTCTGGATTTCTGCGCTTGGCTCGGGTAGCGCAGGGGCAGGCAGGCGTCAAGAAAGGCCGGACGATATGAGCAACCCTTACGATGAATCCCCGCTAAATCCGCTTCCCCCGGTCGTCATTCTGTTGGCGGGGGCGATTTTTGCCATCGAGATGATTTTTCAACTGGGCGAGCGGGGTCTGATCGGCGGGCCTGCGGCAGTGGGTTGGCGGCTGGCGGCGATGACGGATTATGCCTTTTTGGGCGATGTGCTGGACCAGATGATCGCGCGCAATCTCTGGCCGACCGAACATTTGATCCGCTTTGTGACCTATCCCTTCATCAACGGCAGCTTTTCGCAGGCGCTCTTTGTGATCGTCTTTATCCTCGCACTGGGCAAAATGGTCGGAGAGATCTTTTCTGGCCTCGCGGTTCTGGCGATCTTTTTTGGCTCTGCGATCATGGGCGCGCTGGTCTATGGGCTGGCACTGAACGACCCCTATCCGCTGATCGGCGGGTTTCCGGCGGCCTATGGCCTGATCGGGGCTTATTCCTTTGTCCATTGGGTGCGTCTGAAAGTGACGGGCGAGCCAGTGTCACAGGCCTTCACCCTGATCGCATTTCTGATGGGCATCCAGTTGATTTTTGGCCTGCTGTTTGGCGGAACGAATGATTGGGTCGCGGATCTGGCAGGTTTTTTCACCGGCTTTGCCCTGTCCTTTGTCGTGCGCCCCGGAGGCTGGGCGCACTTGATGGGCCGCTTGCGTCAGCGCTGACGGCGTAGTGTCCGACGGATCTCTGGCAGGCGCAGCGCGCCAAGGTGATGGGCGGCAAAGAAATAGATGAAAATGCCAAGCGTGATCAGAACGATCAGGGCCGGATAGCGCCAGACCGCGGAATAAAGCCAGGGCGCAAGCCAGAGCGATGCTGTGTAAAGGCTTAGCCCCATGAATGTTGCGGCCAGCATGATCCGCCCGGTGCGCAGTTTCAGGCGATCATCGATTGCGGCGGCCTCTCCCATATGGCGCGAGCCGCGCCAGAGCAGTGCGACCATGGCCCAGGCGGCAACCGTGGCCCCAATCGCGGCAGCGAGAAAGCCCGCCAGATAGATCAACCCAATGGCAAGCACGGCATTCACCACCATCGCCACCAGTGCAAAGCGGAAGGGCGAGGTGGTGTCTTCGCGGGCGAAATACAGCGGTTGCAGCACTTTTTGCAGCACAAAAGCAGGCAGGCCCAGACCATAGACCGCCACGGCGGCGGCGGTGGCAAGCGTATCGTTGCCGTCAAATGCGCCGCGCTGGAACAGCACATGGATCAGCGGCACAGGGATCACGCATAGCGCAACAGCGGCAGGCACGGTCAGGGCAAGGCTGATCTCTGCCGCGCGATTGAACGCATCACGCCCACCGTCTGTGTCCCCCGCGCGCAGACGGCGGGACAGGTCAGGCAAAAGAACGATGCCAATGGCAATCCCGACGACCCCCAATGGCAGTTGATAGAGGCGGTCCGCTGTGTAAAGCCAGACAATCGCCCCATCGAAAAAGCTGGCCACTTGCCGCCCAACCAGCAGATTGACCTGCAACACGCCTCCGGCAAGGGCGGCGGGGGCGGCGATAATCGCAAGGCGTTTCAGATCCGGGGTCAGTTTCGGGCGGCTTGGCCAAAGCGGAAACCCGATGCGCGCGGCGGCGATCCAGACCAGCGCCAGTTGTACAAAACCTGCAACCGGTACGGTCCATGCCAGCGTCAGGCCAAGAGGCCAGCCAAACTGCACGCCCAGAAATACCGCTAAGACGAAGAGTATGTTCAATAAAACTGGGGCTGCAGCAGCCGCAGCAAAGCGCCCGGTTGCATTCAACAAACCCGATAGCAAAGCAGCCAGTGAAATGAACAGAATATAGGGAAAGGCGATGCGCCCAAAAACCACTGCCAGATCAAAACGCTCATCCGCCAGAAACCCGCTGGCCATCGCGACAACCAGCCAGGGCATTGCAAGGATCGCCATAATGCTGAATACGATCAGAACGGTGGCCAGACCGGAAAACGCGTCGCGGGCAAAGCCTTTTGGGTCTTCGTCTGCCTCCAGCTTTTTGGAAAACATCGGCACAAAGGCCATGTTGAACGCGCCCTCTGCGAAAAAGCGACGGAACATGTTGGGCAGGGAAAAGGCGATGAAAAAAGCCTGTGCCACCGGGCCAGAACCGAGGTAGCCAACAATCAGGATATCACGGGCAAACCCAAGAATGCGGCTGGCCATGGTCCAGACGCCGACAGTAAAAAAGCCAGCCATGAGGCGGATTGGTTTCAAGGATCGCCCCTGCGCCTAGAGTACATCAGCCGATGCTTACCCTTTTGCTTCCGCCTCGGATAGAGGGTGCGACTGCCCGATCCTATACTGCTGTTTCAGGGCCGCAGAGGATCTTGGCGGTGGCGCTAGCTGCGTGCCCGTTCAGACCCTTCGGTGATTGCGGCCCGCAGCCGCTTTTCAATGGTTCGCTGCTTGCTCTCGGTATAAAACTTCAGACCGAACATATCCTTGACGTAAAAGCTGTCGACCACCTGCTCGCCATAGGTCGCCACGACGGCGCTGGCGATGTAAATATTAAGACTTGCGAGCGTTTTCGTCAGATCGAACAACAATCCGGGCCGGTCGCGGGTATCAACCTCGAT
Organism: uncultured Rhodobacter sp.; assembly: GCA_937901435.1. The sequence continues at coordinate 27,235 of CALGTJ010000537.1, forward strand.
AATTGTATAGATCTCGGACCCCTCATTGTCGAAGGTGATCGAGGTCGGCACCTGAAACGCCCGCTCGCGTTTCTTGATCTTGTCTCTCGATTTGATGGCCTCCGTCGCAATCACTTCGCCTTTCAGGGTCTTTTCGATCATCCCACGCAGGCGCGGCAGGCGACGGGCCTCGTAGGGGGAGCCGTCGTAATCCTGGATCCAAAAGGCTGCGGTGACCCACCCATCCTTGCTGGTAAAGGTGCGCGCGTCTTTGATGTTGGCCCCAACCAGCGCGAGCGCGCCACACATACGGCTAAAGATGCCGGGATGATCGGCCATGGTAAAACAGACCCGCGTGGCATCGCGGTCCTCGTCGGGGGTCAGTTCCAGCCCAATTTTATCCTCTGTCAGCCCCCGTAGCAGATTGGCGAAATCCACATGAGCGGTGACATGCAGGCCTTGCCAATACGGTGGATAATGGCGCTCTATCTCGGCCTTGATCTCTTTTCCGTCCCAGCCTTGCAGAGCCTCGCGCAGATTGCGCTTTGCTTCGGCCCCTCGGGTCGTGCGGTTCAGGGCCTCCAGCCCATCCTCCAGCCCACGCCGGGTTTGCCGGTACAGCGCGCGGATCAGCGAGGCTTTCCAGTTGTTCCAGACGTTCGGCCCCACACCACGGATGTCGCAAACGGTCAGGACCGTCAGCAGGTCCAGCCGTTCGCGGGTTTGGACGGCCTTGGCGAAATCGCGGACTGTGCGCGGGTCGGCAATATCGCGTTTCTGCGCCATGTCGGACATCAGCAGGTGATAGCGCACCAGCCATTCCACCGTCTCGCATTCCACGGGCTTCAGCCCGAACCGTGGCGCGATTCGCCGGGCGATCTGCGCCCCGATGACAGAATGATCCTCTGGGCGGCCCTTGCCGATGTCATGGCACAGCAACGCCATATACAGCACCTTGCGGTTGATACCCTCTTTCAAAATCCGGCTGGCGACCGGCAATTCTTCGATCAGCTCTTCGCGCTCGATCTGCGCAAGCACAGAGATGCACTGGATCGTATGCTCGTCGACCGTATAGGCGTGGTACATGTTGAACTGCATCATCGCCACGATTGGCTTGAATTCCGGGATGAACGCGCCCAGCACGCCAAGTTCGTTCATCCGACGCAAAGCGCGTTCCGGATTGCCATGCTTTAGCATCAGATCCAGAAACATCCGCCCGGTTTCCTTTTTCGAACGGACCTCTTCGTCGATCAGATGCAGATTCGCACTGATCAGCCGCATGACATCCGGGTGCATCAGCAAGCCTGTGCGCAGTGCCTCTTCGAAGATGTGGAGCAGGTTGAACTTATCCGACAGAAAGGCGGCCTCGTTTTCGACATTTAGCCTGTTGAGCTCGATTCTATAGCCGGGTTTGACTTTTTTGCGACGGCGAAAGAATCCCACCAGTGCGGGCTCTTTTTTGACATGACGTTCTTCGAGCGCGGTCAGGAAGATCCGGGTCAATTCGCCTACTTTGGTGGCCTGCAAGAAATAATCCTGCATAAAATGCTCTACCGCGCGCCGACCGGCGTGATCCGTATATCCCATGCGCTCTGCCACTTCGACCTGATGGTCAAAGGTCAACTGGTCCATCGCGCGCCCGGTTTGCAAATGCAGGTGACAGCGCACGGCCAGCAAAAAGTTTTTAGCCTTCAGAAAGGCGTCGTATTCCTCTTGGCGGAACACGTTTATTCGCACCAGTTCAGCGGCGTCCTCAACCCCATGTACATATTTATCGATCCAGAACAGGCTTTGCAGATCGCGCAAACCGCCTTTGCCCTCTTTCACATTGGGTTCGACCATATAGCGTTGGCCGCCTTGTTTTTTATGTCGCTCGGCGCGTTCGGCCAGTTTGGCCTCGATGAAATCGGCGGCTGTATGCCGGAACAGATCACTCCAGAGGCGTTTTTTCAGCTGCGCCTCAAGTGGCTGGTAGCCGCCGATAAAACGGTGTTCCAGCAAAGCGGTGCGAATCGTGTAATCTTCGCGCCCAAGCCGTACGCAGTCTTTGACCGTGCGGCTTGAATGCCCGACCTTCAGACGCAGATCCCACATGATATAGAGCATGGATTCGATCAGGCTCTCTGCCCAGGGTGTGATCTTGTATGGGGTCAGAAACAGCAGATCCACATCCGAAAAAGGCGCCATTTCCGCGCGCCCGTAGCCCCCGACCGCCAGTAGGGCAATTCTCTCTGACTCTGTGGGATTGGATAGCGGGTGCAACCAGGTCTGTGCCACCTTCAACACGGACAGCATAACGCAATCGGTCAGATAGGCATAGGCCTGCACCGTGGGGCGGGCGTTGACAGGGTCCGCCTCGAAAGCCGCGGCGATATTGGCACGCCCCGTTTCCAATACATCTTGCAGGATCTGGACACAGGCGGTGCGCACGGCTTTGCTGTCCGGTGCCCGGCTACAGTGTTCTGTCAGGGCCGCATCGATTTGCGCCGTATCAAAGATGGAAGACGCCGGACAAATCAGTTCGTCCGGCGTCATCGGGGTCTGTGCTGCGCCGGTCTGATTAAGAGCCTGCGCCGCCAAAGCTTGTTGGTGCCGCGTCAATAACTTTCACCTGTTTGTTGCTGATGGTGGCGATGGCCAGACCGCGCTCGTTTGTGCCATCGCTGCGCAGGCGAAAGATGCCACCCACGCCTCTGAAGCCTGAATTTTGCGTCAGGTTCGCGGCGGAAAACGCATCTGGTTTGCCCGTTTTGACAAGCGCGCCAATGGCAGCGATTCCATCATAGCCCAGTCCGGCAATCGCATGGGGTTGTTTGCCACCATTGGCCGCCGCATAGCGCGCATTGAATTGTGCGGCCAGACCGGGTGAAGGAATGGCGAACCAGCCCCCCTGAAGCGATGGCAGATCCAGCGCCTGCACGGGAATATCCCAGCGTTGCAGGCCAATGAACTGTGTTGTGGCCGGATTAACCCCGTTGTCGACCATCATTTGCGACAGAATAGGCAAGGCTCCCGCCGTGCCGGAGGTCAAAAAGACGGCCTGAGCGCCGTTTGTATTTACGGCATTTCGGATTCCGGGAACGGCATTCGAAATACCATTTTGCGATAGCTCGAAAGATGAATTACCGGCAGAGGTGGCCCCGAATCGGGCAAGCGCACGATTGATCGCAGAGCGACCCTTTTCTTCGGCCACGTCTTGGCCGTTGACCACCAGAATTTTTCGTTTGCCTTGGGATACCGCATAGCTCACCAGTCGGTTGGCAGTGTTTTCAAAGGTGTTTCCAAGGACAAAAACATTTCCGCCTGCAACATCCGAATTGTTCGAGAAGGACAAAACGTTGATCCCCCGATCCGCGACCGCAGCACCCGCTGCATTGGCGGCGGCGGCATAGACCGGCCCGAGAATGATCTTGGCACCGTCGTTAGCGGCTTGGTTGGCAACGATCCCGGCGCGACTGGCACTGCCGGCAGTCTGATAGACCCTCAGGTCAATCACGGCTCCCTGCAATTCTGAAACGGCAAGCCTGGCGGCGTTTTCAAGGCTGGCCGCCAAAAGATCGTCGCTGGCCTGACCAGATCCGCTTGGCACCAGAAGCGCGACAATGATCGCGTCGTCCCCGTTGATCTTTGGGCCGGTGCCGGACCCCAGAGTTGGCAAATCGTCGCAAGCCGCCAGCAAAAGGCAGGTGGCCGCAAGAAAACTGC
>CALGTJ010000538.1 GCA_937901435.1 uncultured Rhodobacter sp.
CCTGAAAGGTGATGACGGCTGGAGCCGCGATTTGGACGAGGCAGAGGTGCTGGAAGACGAGGCCCATGCCCAGATCCGCCTGCTGGAGGCCTCTGCGGATCCGGCCATTGTCGGGGTCTATCTGGCCGATGTGACGGTGCATGCGCATGGCATAAAGCCTGCACATTTTCGCGAAGCCTTTCGCGCGCGCGGGCCGTCGAATTATGCCCATGGCAAGCAAGCCCTTCACAAATAGACAGATTTCGTCCCGAAAGGACCAAGACAGATGTATGCTTATACTGATTTTGACGAAGCCTTTGTGCGCGAACGGGTTGCCCAGTTCCGCGCGCAGGTCGAACGCCGGATTGATGGATCGCTAAGTGAGGAGGAGTTCAAACCGCTGCGGCTGATGAACGGTCTCTATCTGCAATTGCACGCCTATATGCTGCGGGTGGCGATCCCTTATGGCACGCTGAACTCTGCCCAGATGCGGCAACTGGCGATGATCGCGGACCGCTGGGACAAAGGCTATGGCCATTTCACCACGCGCCAGAACATCCAGTTCAACTGGCCTGAATTGCGCGATGTGCCCGATATGCTGGCGGCGCTGGCGGATGTGCAAATGCACGCGATCCAGACCAGCGGCAATACGATCCGCAACGTGACGGCGGATCATTTCGCGGGGGCGGCGGCGGAAGAGGTCGAGGATCCCCGGCCCTATGCCGAGTTGTTGCGGCAGTGGTCGAGCGATCATCCCGAATTTCAGTTTCTGCCGCGCAAGTTCAAGATCGCCGTCACCGGTTCGGCTTTGGACCGCGCGGTGACCAAGGCCCATGACATCGGGCTGCGGTTGGTGCGGCGCGGGGATGAGGTGGGGTTTGAGGTGATCGTGGGCGGCGGCCTCGGTCGCACACCGATGGTGGGCAAGGTGATCCGGGACTTTCTGCCAAAGGCGGATTTGTTGCCTTACTGCGAGGCGGTTGTGAGTGTCTATAACCTGTTGGGGCGGCGCGATAACAAGTATAAGGCGCGGATCAAGATCACGGTTCATGAGCATGGGCTAGAGGCGATCCGCGATCTGGTCGAGGCGCGGTTCAAGGACCTGCGCCCGGACTTTGACGGGGTCGATCAGGATCTGCTGAAAGATATTTCAGCCCAGTTTGCTCCTCCGCCCTTGCGGGCGGCGTCGCTGGTCGAGGAGGTTCGCGATCCGGTCTTGAGATCCTGGATCGACACCAATGTCAGCGCGCATATTGATCCGGGTCACGCGATCATTTCTATCTCGCTCAAAGCACATGGGCAGACTCCGGGCGATGCAACGTCGGATCAGATGCGGCTGATGGCGGATCTGGCAGAGCAGTTTGGCTATGATGAATTGCGCATCAGCCATGAGCAGAATGTGATCCTGCCCCATGTGGCGCGCGCGGATCTGCCCGAGGTGCATCGCCATCTCAAGGCGGTGGGACTGGCAACGGCAAATATCGGACTGATCAGCGATATCATCGCCTGCCCTGGAATGGACTATTGCGCACTGGCCACAGCCCGGTCGATCCCGGTGGCCCAACAGATCGCGCTGCGGTTCGACGCGTTGAAGATCGAGCATGACATCGGCCCGCTCAAGATCAAGATCTCGGGCTGCATCAATGCCTGCGGGCATCATCACGTGGGGCATATCGGCATTCTCGGTCTGGACCGCGCCGGGGTGGAAAACTATCAGATCACGCTTGGCGGCGATGGCGGCCCTGATACGGTGATCGGAGAGCGCGCGGGTCCCGGCTTTGCCTATGACCAGATCGTGCCTGCGATCGAGCGTCTGGTCTTTGCCTATCTGGACCTGCGCGCGTGCCCACAAGAGACTTTTCTGGAGAGCTACCAGCGCCTTGGCCTCGCGCCGTTCAAGTCCGCCCTGTACCCGGATGAGGCCAAAGCCCATGCCGCTTGAACACAGTCTTGCCCCGGTCACGGACCGCGTGGCCGATCTGAACGCGCGTTATCGTCATCACGGCGCGATGCAGGTTCTGGAACATAGTCTGAGCGATCCGATGGTCGGCCCGGTGGCGCTGGTCAGCTCTTTTGGCGCAGAATCCGTGGTTTTGCTGCATATGGTATCGGTGATTGATCGCTCTGTTCCCGTGTTGTTTCTTGACACAGAGATGCTGTTTGCCCAGACCCTCGCCTATCAGGCCGAGGTCGCAAAGACGTTGCGGCTGACAGATGTGCGTGTCCTGACACCTGATCGCACAGAGATGTTCCTGCATGATCCCGACGGCCTGCTGCACCGCAGCATCCCCGACGCCTGCTGCGCCTTGCGCAAAACAAGCCCTCTTCAGCGTGCGTTGGACCCGTTTGACGCATGGATCACCGGGCGCAAGCGGTTTCAGGGCGGGGCGCGCGAGACGTTGCAGTTCTTTGAGGTCGAGGACATGCAGAGGGTCAAGGTCAATCCGCTGGCCCATTGGACGCGCGACGATGTGCAGGACTACATCATCAACAACCGCCTGCCGCGGCATCCGATGGTGGCGCAGGGCTATCCCTCTATCGGTTGTGCGCCCTGCACCAGTCGGGTGGCACAGGGGGAAGACGCGCGCGCCGGACGCTGGCGCGGGCACGACAAGGACGAATGCGGGATCCATTTTGTGAACGGCAAAGCGGTACGCGGACCGACAGGAGCAGTGAAATGAGTGTGATTGTGACAGA
>CALGTJ010000539.1 GCA_937901435.1 uncultured Rhodobacter sp.
GGCTTGTGACCCAGTTTGACACAATCGCAGTGGTCGATTGGTCGGGGGGCAACGACACGGGTCCAAAGCCGCGCAAAGACGCGATCTGGTTGGGGGTGGTGCGCAAAGGAGAGACCGAGAAACCACTGTATTTACGCAATCGCGCAGTTGCCGAGACAGCACTGGTGGCGCTGATCGCTCAAGAGCAGGCGGCTGGCCGGCGGTTGCTGATCGGATTTGATTTTCCCTTTGCATATCCTCGCGGGTTTGCCCAAGCGCTGATTGGTCAGGCCGATCCTCTGGCACTGTGGGATTGGCTGGAGGCTCGGATCACGGACGAGAAAACTGCTAACAACCGCTTTGATCTTGCGGCTGAGATTAATCGGTCGCTGGGGGGAAAAGGCCCGTTTTGGGGCAATGCGCTGGGCCGTGATATCACTGGTCTTGGTCGTACCAAGCAAGACTATAGCGCCGCGCCATTTTCGGAAAAGCGCCGGGTTGAGAGCCTCGCCAAGGGCAGCTTTACCTGTTGGCAGCTGGCCGGTGCTGGCGCCGTAGGTTCACAGGTCCTGATGGGTCTGCCGGTGCTGTCGCGGTTGCGGCGGCGCTTTGCAACTGATCTGGCGGTATGGCCGTTTGAAATTTCTAAGGGCTCAGACGCCGCAGTTGTTCTGGCCGAAATTTGGCCCTCACTGATTGCCGGTGCGGTGCGGCAGGCGCAAACAGACGGCGGTATTCGCGACGCCTATCAAGTGCGCTTGTTGGCTGTGGCGCTGTCGCAAGTGGCGCCGGATATACTACAACAGATGATTGCGGCTGAGACCGATGAAGAAGGCTGGATTCTCGGACAGGGGTTTGAGACCGATCTTGAGGCGGCGGCCTTGAGGTTGCAGCCTCCACCGCTGCGCAATGACTGTTTTGCGCTGCCAGCTGGGGTTGATTGGACGCCTGTCGAGACCGCGTTGTCCCTGCTGCGTGACCGCATGCAGGTGGTCAAGGCCACGGTAGAATGCCAGACGGCACAGGCGCAGGGGCGTATTTTGGCCAACCCAGTATCTGCGCTGCGGTCCAACCCCCCCGAGGCGAATACAGCCGTAGATGGCTATGGCTTTGCTTATGCGGGTGGGGCTGCAGGGACGCAGGTTTTACCCCTGGTGGCCGGGCGTTCTGCAGCAGGTGTTCCCTTTGCGGCAAAAGTGCCTGCGGGTCATGCGGTGCGGGTGCTGACCGGAGCTGCGCTGCCCGACGGGGTTGATACGGTGGTTTTGGACGAAGATGTCACCGCAAGTGCAACGCAAATTGCGTTTCGTGGGGCCCCTAAAGCGCGGGGCCAATACTCGGCAGGCAGGCGAAGATATTGTGAAGGGTTCTGAGGCTTTGCCGGCGGGGCGCTTGCTGACACCGGCAGATTTGGCCCTGTTAAGCGCTGTGGGCTGTGCACAGGTACCGGTGCGCAAACGGTTGCGGGTTGCGGTTCTGTCCACCGGCGATGAGTTGCTCGAGGCGGGTCAAGTCCCCGGACCCGGGCAGATTTTTGATGCCAATAGGCCGATGTTGTTATCATTGGCAACGCGTTGGGGGTTTGAGCCAGTGGATCTGGGCCGCGTTGGCGACGATCGCGACGCGTTGCGTGCCGCATTTGATCAAGGCGCGGCGCAGGCCGATGTGATATTGACCTCTGGTGGGGCGTCTGCGGGTGACGAGGATCATGTTTCGGCACTTTTGCGGGCTTCCGGTGCCCTGCAGATGTGGCGGATTGCATTGAAACCCGGCCGGCCATTGGCGCTTGCAATGTGGCAGGGCGTGCCAGTGTTTGGTCTGCCGGGAAATCCAGTGGCGGCGTTGGTTTGTGCGCTGGTGTTTGCGCGTCCTGCGATGGCGGCGTTGTCCGGTCAGGGTTGGATTGATCCGCAGGGCTATGAAGTGCCGGCAGGCTTTGAGAAGCAAAAGAGACCGGGACGCCACGAATATCTGCGGGCGCGGGTACGCGATGGCCGAGTAGAGGCCTTTGGCTCTGAGGGATCGGGGCGGATCAGCGGGTTGAGCTGGGCTGAGGGTCTGGTCGAATTGGACAGCGCGGCACGTCATATCCGCCCTGGTGATTTGGTGCGCTATCTGCCGTTTGGCAGTTTTGGCATGTGAGATTTACTCTGTTACCTATTATTGTTTAGCTGAGCGCAGCCTGATTGAGACTGTATTCTGCTCTGATGATTCTTCATTGGTCCCCTTCAGCAGCTCTTTTTTGGTGTGGAGTTTTTTGTAACATTATGCGCTTCCCCGCGCCTTTTTTGATATGACGCCAGAAAGCAGGATTTTATCAGCTGGTATGGTTGATTTGAAAATCCTCGTTATCTGTTGGGATCAGGCAAGACCTTAATCTGGTGCACGTTGTAGCCCGCGTGCCTTGCTCTGGATGAGTGCAGTGGTCCATATTGTCGATTTTAAGACTTCAGGTGGTGGTCGCTTGGATGACACATCAAAAGAAGTTTTGCCGGCGCTGGGGATGTGTGTCATTGGCGGTGCCTTTACAGAGCCAGACAGTATCGGTGCCTGCGATCCTTCGCCATTTTATCCTTTTCGATGCGATAATTGTGATGGCAGTGCGCGATAGGGTCAGCTGTTGCTATTGCAGCTTAATTGCGGCTCTATCGAACCGTGTTCGCTGCTTCATCACCCCATGTGGGGTCTAATTTTACTA
>CALGTJ010000540.1 GCA_937901435.1 uncultured Rhodobacter sp.
ACGATCACGACGGCCTGATAAAACAGGACCGACAGCAGGACTGACACCGCAGCCACCGTCCAGATCATGCCGTAGTCGAGAAACCCGCGCGATTGATTGAGTAGATTGCCGAGGCCCTTACCGGTCGCCAGCCACTCCGCAATCATCACACCGAGAAGGGCGCGCGGCACGGTCAGTCGTGTCGCCGCAAACAGGTAAGGCAGCGAGGCCGGGATGGTAACCATACGCATCTCGGTCCAGCGTCCCGCACCATAGGCGCGTGGCATATCCTCTGCGCTGCGCGGAACAAGGGCAAGACCCTGTGCCAGCGTCACGAAAGCAGGGAAGAACGTCACCGAGATGGTCACCCAAAGCGTCAGCGTTGTGCCCCGCCCAAGGATCAGAACCAGCAGCGGCGTCAGGGCCACCAGCGGCATGGTTTGCGTCACCAGAGCCACGGGCATGAAAGCCTCGATGGCTCGGGGGAAAAGCCGCGATGAGATCGCCAGCAGGAAGGCAAAACCCAACCCCGCGGCCATCCCTAAAAAGGTGATTGGCAGGGTTTCGGCCAAAGCGGCCAATAGTCGCTTCTGGGCACTTTCTGCGGTGGGGCCAAAGAATATGTAGTCCACAACGCCCAAAGGGGTTTTGGAGATCAAGTCGGGCACGCCCGTGACCTTGATAAAGGTCCACCAGACCAGAAAGGGCAGCGCAATTGTGACCAGTGTCAATGCGATCTGCTTGGCAGGATGCGTGACAAGCGGGGTGGCATCGGGCACGGCTGTGTTCAGCGTCACCGCGCGGGTCGCGCCAATGGTGCGATTGGCCAGCAGGGCGAATACCGCGTACGACAGTCCAGCAATCACAGTGGCAACCAGACCAATGCCCCAGAGCCTGTCCGGCTCTCCGCGCCCCAGCGAGCCTAGAAGATATGCGCCAAGTCCCCAGCGGCCACCGCCGCCAAACTCGGCCAGGATCGCGCCCAGCACCGCATTGGGTGCGGCCACGCGAAGGCCTGCTAGGATCGAGGGCAGAGCGCCTCGAAACTGCACGCGGCGCAGAATATCCCAGCGGGTGCCGCCATAGGCACGGATTACGTCCGTGGCCCGGCTGTCGGCCTGACTGAGCCCGATCACGGTCGCGGTCATAGTCACGAAATACACACCAAGCGCGGCAAGCGCGATGCGCGGTGCCATGCCGGACAGTGTCAGAACAAGTATGGGTGCGATGGCGATGGGTGGCAGCGCGAAAGCCGCGATGTTCACCCCGCGAAACAGCCGCAGCGTCGTCGGAGACAAAGCGAAAATCACCCCCGCGCCGATGCCAAGCGCATTGCCGATGACGAACCCGATTGTCGAGGCATAGAGCGTCGCCCAGATATGGCGGGGGTAGTCGCCCCAATCGACCCAGAGCCGGATCAGGATCTCGGATATGCCGGGCAAAGCGCCGCCCGCCACCAGATCAAGCCGCCCGACGATTTCCCAGATCGCCAGCAAGACCGCTGCCGTGCGAAGCCCGCGCCATCGCCCGGAGTTCTCAACCGCCATGCAGCACCTCCGCAATATGGTCGCAGACCTTGTGGAATGCAGGGTCGGAAAACAAGGCAGGTGCCCGCGGGCGGTCGAATCCGATGTCGATGACATCCACGATCCGCCCCGGGTTCGCATGCATCACCACCACCCGGTCCGCGAGAAACACCGCTTCGTCGATACCGTGTGTCACCAATAGTGCCGTTGACCCGGTTTCCGTCCAGATGCGTTGTAATTCAAGGTTCATCTGCCGCCGCAAAATCTGGTCGAGCGCGCCAAAAGGTTCATCCATGAACAGGATTTGAGGATGCGTTACCAGCGCTCGCGCTATGGCGACTCGTTGGCGCATGCCGCCGGACAACTCACCGGGCAGCGCGTTTTCGTAGCCCTTCAGACCAACAAGGTCGATCATGTTCTGGATATGGGCCGTCACGGTAGCAGCGGACCGCCCCAAGACCTCGAGAGGCACCTCAATGTTGCGCCGCACACTGCGCCACGGCAGCAGCGCGGCATCCTGAAATGCCACGCCAGTCTTGCCGGCTTTTGCCGCCTGCATCGGGACGGTGCCTGCGATCTGCACCTCACCGGAATCCGCCGGCTCAAGGCCAAGCGCGATGCGCATGACCGTCGACTTGCCACAGCCCGACGGACCAATGATCGCGGTAAAGGATCCCTTGGGGCAGGACAGGGTCACGTCGCGCAGTGCTTCGACAATCTTGCCCCGCCCCCTAAAGGTCTTGCAGACCCCGGAAAGGGAAATCCCGTCCGGGGCCGACATCAAATCTCCTCAAGCAGGCTGGTGTCGAACATGTCGCGCGTGCCGTTGATGCCCACTTCGGACAACGCACGCAGGTTGGCTTCGATACCCTCTTCGGTCATCGCCATATAACCTGCGGGGCTTTCCATCAGCGGCTGCTGGGCATTGTTGAAAAAGATCTCGTTTTCGATGGTGCGGCCTGTCCCTGCGAACCACGTATCAGCCCATTTCGGCAGCCAGAGGTTTGGATCCTTGAAATTCTCGTCCCAACCCTTGCGCGAAGCGCGCAGCCACGACACAAGTTCGGCACGCTTGGTGGCAAGCGTTTCCTCTGTCACAACGACGGTATCATTGTAGATCGTGAAGCCGAAATCGTAGAGCAGGAACGATGTTGCTTCGACACCCTGTTGACTGATCGTGTAGGGAACGTTGGTGGTGAAATCGAGGCTGGCGTCAATCTCGCCCTTGATGAGTGGCGTAGGGTCATAGGCGTAAGGCACTATATTAACATTTGCTGGATCAATCCCGTTCAATGCGAGCATTGCATTGACTG
>CALGTJ010000541.1 GCA_937901435.1 uncultured Rhodobacter sp.
CGTGTGACCAGCCTTGCTCAAGGCGTCTGGGCGGCGGCGCGTGAGGCTGATAATTTTTCAGCGTTTGCCCCAAAATTGACTGAGGTTCTGGCGCTGCGTCGTGAAGAGGGGGCGGCATTGGCGGATGGCGGTGATGTATATGACGCCCTTCTTGACGGCTATGAAACGTCGATCAAAGCCACGGAGATTGAGACGATGTTTGGTGCGATGCGGCCGCGTCTGGTGGCACTGCGTAGGGCGGTTCTAGACCAGCCTGCGCCGGAGCCGCTGGCCGGGCATTTTGAGAGTGATCTTCAAATGCGCTTTGCCCAAAACTTGGCCGAAACCTTTGGGTACGATTTGACGCGCGGGCGTTTAGATAAGTCTGTGCATCCATTCTCTATGGGGTCAGGCGATGACACGCGGATCACCACGCGGACGGCTGTAGATGACCCGTTTAACTGTATCTACTCAACCATCCACGAGGTTGGTCATGCCGCTTACGAGCAAAATATTGCGCCCGCGTACCGTTTGACGCCACTGGGCTGCGGTGTTTCGATGGGGGTGCATGAAAGCCAGTCGCGGATTTATGAAAACCAGTTGGGTCGCAGCAGAGCCTTTACCGGCTGGATGTTCGGCAAGATGAAAGACGCGTTTGGCCCGTTTGGTATCGCGGATGAAGAGGCGTTTTACGCGACAGTGAACCGCGTTTCAAATGGCTATATCCGCACCGAGGCCGACGAGGTGCAATATAATCTGCATATCATGATGCGTTTTGATCTGGAGCGGGCGCTAATCAGCGGTGATTTGGCGGTAGGTGATCTTGAGGCCGCTTGGAACGACCGCTTTGCTGCAGATTTTGGGTATCAGGTAGATCGGCCGTCGCACGGCGTGCTGCAGGATGTACATTGGTCTGTGGGTTTGTTTGGGTATTTCCCGACCTACGCGCTGGGCAACGTCTATGCCGGGTGTCTTTATCAGGCGCTGCGCACGGATGTGCCAGACCTGGACAACCAGCTTGCGGCAGGCGATTTGACCGCTGCAACCGGTTGGCTGGGCCATCACGTTCAACGCCATGGCGGCTTTTATGAACCGCGCGAGGTGATTACAAAAGCGGCGCGCCAATTGCCCTCAGAATTGCCTCTTTTAAAGTATCTCGAGGATAAGTTCAGCGATCTGTACCGGCTTTAACCACATGATATAGCATCGCTGGAAAAACCCATCGTGACGGGCTGTTTGCGTAATGCAGCCGCCACGAAGCTATTGTTTGTTCCTAGGTTTATACATTATGTGAGCCCGAACGTCCGCATGTAAGAGGACGTTCTGGGCGATTGAAAAGCCGTTTATCGTCGCAGGGTCTAGGTCTCGCCGGATTCGGCCTTGCCTTCGATCACATCCTCTTGGTCGCCTTGATCGGCAATCCAAGCCACCGAAACGACTTCTTCGCCTTTGGCCGTGTTAAACACCCGCACGCCGCCAGCGCTGCGCGAGCGAAACGAAATTCCTTCCACCGGGACCCGAATTGACTGTCCGTTTGAGGTCGCTAGCATGATCTGGTCATCAAGCTCGACCGGGAAGCTGGCCAATAAACGGCCGCCACGCATAGCTTTGTCCATCGCCGACACGCCCATACCGCCGCGCCCGCGTAACGGATAGTCGTGGCTGCTGGACAGTTTGCCGGCGCCGTTCGCAGTTATTGTCAGAATCAGGTTTTCTGCAGCGGACATCTCAGCATAGCGTTCGGGGCTGATCCTCGCGTTGACATTGGCGTCTTCGTCATCTGGGAGCTCTGCATCATCGGCCAGGCCCGCCACAGCGCGCCGCATTTTAAGATAGGCTACGCGCTCGTCTGAGCTGGCTTCAAAATGGCGAATAATCGACATCGAGACAAGGGTGTCGTCGCCACTGAGTTTAATGCCGCGCACCCCTACCGAGGCACGGCTGTTAAACACCCGCACGTCCGTGGCCGAAAAGCGGATCGCGCGGCCCGAAGTTGTGGTCAACATCACGTCGTCTTCATTGGAGGCAATCCGCGCATTGATTAGTGTGGTCTCGGCATGTTCGTTCTCGAACTTCATAGCGATCTTGCCGTTGCGCATCACGTTGGTGAAATCCGACAGCTTGTTGCGGCGCACGGTGCCTGCAGAGGTGGCAAATACCACTTGCAGATCATCCCAGTCTTTTTCGTCCCGATCGACGGGCATGATGGCGGCGATAGAGACCCCCGATGGTATTGGCAGAATATTGACAACAGCCTTGCCTTTCGAGGTCCGCCCCCCCTGTGGCAGGCGCCAGGTCTTCAGCTTGTACACCATGCCATCCGTGGTGAAGAATAACAGCTGAGTGTGGGTATTGGCGACAAATAAAGTCGTGACGACATCATCGTCCTTTGTGGACATACCTGACAGACCCTTGCCACCGCGGCGTTGGGCGCGAAAATCCCCCAGCGGTGTGCGCTTGATATAGCCGGTCTGGGTGACTGTTACCACCATATCGGCGCGTTCGATCAAATCTTCATCGTCCATATCACCAGACCAGTCGACAATTTCAGTGCGGCGGGGGACAGCGAATTGGTCGCGGACCTCAGTCAACTCATTGGCAATGATCGCCATGATCCGTTCGCGTGACCCAAGAATTTCGAGGTATTCGCGAATTTTTCCTGCCAGTTCCTGCAACTCGTCCGTCACTTCTTTGACCCCAATTTGGGTCAGGCGCTGCAGCCGCAATTCAAGGATGGCTCTTGCTTGGGTCTCGGATAGGAAATAAGTATCGTCTTCGTTGATTTTGTGGGTCGGATCATCGATCAATTTGATAAATTCAACAATCTCATGGGCGGGCC
>CALGTJ010000542.1 GCA_937901435.1 uncultured Rhodobacter sp.
CGACACGAGGATTTTCAATCCACTGCTCTACCCCTGAGCTACCCGGGCACGGGAGAGCGGCGAGCCGCTCGGGTCGCGATGTCATAGTCGGAGTGACCGGGGGTGTCCAGCGGGATTTTCCAGAAATTTCTACGAAATTTCCCTGTCTGTGCAAACTTGTATCAAATCTGCTTCGTCGTGATCCAAACCCACCGCTTTAGGCAAGCGCGAGGGGCAGTCGGGCACGTTTGCGTTGTAGTTCCATGTGGCCTAGCGGGGTCCAGCCGACAAGGGCTGTATCAACCATATCCCCTTTGAAGACGCTGCGCAGGATCTGTTCTAACTGGCGACGGTCTTTCTTGGCGAAGGGCGCGAAATCTATGACGATTTGCCCACCCAGACCACGACACCGTAACTGACGCGGCAGGTCACGGCACAGCGCAATATTGGCTTTCAGCCCAGCCGCAGGCGAGGTATCGCCGCCCGTGTTCACATCCACAGCAACCAGCGCGCGGGTTGGTTCGATCCAGGCCGTGGTTTCCGCGGCGAGGTGGACGAAGGGGCTTTGCATCTCTGCAATCATGTCATCCACATCGTGATCCGCAAAACTGGCGAAATCTTCGTCCCCCGTGGTCCAGTCCGAGATAGCGACCTGATGCGCGTCGGGACCGCTGCGCAGCGCTGCGGGGGCTCTGCTAGAGGCTTCGCCCCCCATCCCTTGCCACTCTGCGAGCAGGCTGGTGATTTCCGTGGCGATCACGTCATCGGGCGCAAACTCTGCCGCAGAACGCAGGATCACGCCCTCAATGGATGGAAAGCTCTCTGATACCAACGCGGCAAGTTCATCGCGCCGATCAGCGTCGCGGATCTGGCGCGAAACATTGATACCGGGTGCCGTCGGGGTCAGGATCGCAAACTGACCTTTTAACAGGATCTTATCGGTGACCGGAAAGGCCTTGCCCGGCTCTGTATACCCACTGATCTGGACCAGAACAGGCTGGCCGGGGGCCGCGCGGGATTGGCGCAGAAAGCCGCTTGCGCCATTCGGCAGGGCGACCATCTGGCCGCCAGTGCCCTTCATCGGGCGCGCCGCGATTGCTCGGTAGATCGTGCCGGGCAGCGGAGGGCCACTGGCGTCCGGGTCGATCAACAAGTCGTTCAACTGCCCGTCCACGATCAAGGCGGCGGCTTTGCGACCCTTGTACTGCCCCGTGGCGATCGTGCGGCCTCTCATGGCTTGGGTCCGTAGACGGGATAACCCGCCGCTGTCAGGAGCTGCGCTGTTTCATGTACCGGCAGTCCCATGATCGCGCTGAACGACCCTTGAATCCATGGGATAAAGGCACCCGCCGGCCCTTGAATGGCATAACCGCCTGCTTTGCCCCGCCAATCCTCTGTTGCCAGATAGGCGTTGATTTCGCTGTCAGACAATTGTTTGACCTTCACGGCTGACACCACATCCCGTTCCCAGACCCGATCCCCGGATTTCACCGCGAGGGCGGTGATGACCCGGTGGCGGCGTCCCGACAGGGCGTAAAGAAAGGCTGCAGCCTCTCCGGCGTCCTTGGGTTTGCCGAGGATTCGCCGTCCCAACGCTACAGTTGTGTCTGCGCAGAGGGCGATTTCTCCCGCATCGATTTGGATCGCCTGCACCTTTTCGCGGGCAATCCTGCGGCAATAGTCACGCGGAAGCTCTGCCTTGGCGGGATCTTCATTGATGTCTGGGGGGCGCACGGCGTCAGGGACAATCCCGAGTTGCGCCAAAAGCTCCAGCCGTCTTGGTGAGCCGGAGCCTAGGATCAATCTCATGAGGGTTGCCCCCTAAGCGGCTTATTTGAAACGATAATTAATCCGACCTTTGGTCAGATCATACGGTGTCATTTCCACTTGCACCTTGTCGCCTGCAAGAACACGGATGCGATTCTTGCGCATCTTTCCCGCCGTATGCGCGATAATTTCATGGCCGTTTTCCAGCTCGACCCTGAACGTCGCATTCGGCAGGAGTTCCTTCACGACACCGGGGAATTCGAGCAGTTCTTCCTTGGCCATGGTCACTCCATAAAAACATCCGCTTGGTGCGGACGACGCTAATTGGCGGGTTTTTTAAAGTTTTTCAAGTGTCATCGCTTGAAGTTTACCGATTTCACAGAATTTGCACGTAGCGCTTGCTCTTGCCAGTGGGCAAAGTTGCGCACGTGGCCCTTGGCGCGCACTTGCGCCACAGCGTTTTCGGGTAAATCGGCGTAAACCCAGCCGGGGTGATTGAGTGCGCCTTCGGCCAGCACCCCGGTTGGCGGAAAACCCAAATCAGGTGGGCCATAGATCGCGCCAGCCCCCGTTGTGGCACCCATGGCAGGGCAGCCGGGGGCGTCACCGATGCAGGGGGATTGCACCGTGACGCATTGACCTTCCAGTGCACGGGCCATCGCGCCAATGCGGACGCGCCAGTATCCGGCGAGAGTTTCGGTAAACGAGGGCACCAGCAGGATTTCGACGCCCGTTTCTGCCAAAGCGCGGGCGAGCAAGGGAAATTCGCTGTCATAACAAATGAGAATACCGATCCGGCCCAAAACGGTGTCAAACACTTGTAACGGCGCACCCGAATGGACGTGCATCTCTTCGCGCTCGTCCATGGTCATGATTTGCTTGTCCTGAAAGCCGTGCTGGCCATCGGGGCCAAAAAAACGCGCCCGGTTCACGGGGCGCGGGCCGGGATCGTAGACAGGTCCACTTCCGGCCAAGATATGCACGCCATATTCAGCCGCGAGTCGCTGGTGCAGGGCATCCGCCGCAGGCAGGTGCCCAGCCACGGCGCGCAGAGCTGGTTCCATGTCCGAGGCTACCTTTATTCCATCCAATGACGCCAATTCCATCGCGCCATATTCGGGAAACACCAGCAGATCCGCGCCCTGCCCGGCCGCCTCTGAAATCCACGCGGTCAGCTTGGCCTCATAGGCGGCCCAATCGGCGAAGGCATCCAGAGGATAGGCAGCAGCAGCGAGTTTCATAGGGCTTTGATCCAGACTTGCAGGGGTTTCTCGGTTTGCTCTGTGTCGCCAATATCGCGCCAGCGGAAATGAGCGACTGCCCCCTCTAGCGGCGCATAGCCCCGTTTACGCCAGAACGCATCCAACGGGCGGTACTGCAAGTCGGCCTGCGGATGATCCTTGGGGCGCACAACCGCGCAAAAGGCGGTAAACCGTGCACCTAGCGCCCGCGCATGGGCCTCGCGCGCATCAAAGAAACGGTGTCCGACCCCGAAACCTCGATAAGCAGGGCGCAGCACGCTTTCGGCGCAGTAAAACACCTGATCCAGATCATACCCCGCAGCCTCGAAGGGGACGGCGAAATCGCCCGCGTGATCGGTCATGGGCGTGCCAGTGGCGGCGCCGACCAGTTGCGCCCCGTCGAACGCGCCCACAAGGATCGAGCGCGGCGACTCGCGGTAGCTGGCCATATACTCCCGCTCATATGCCAGATCGCCATCATAGAGGTAGGGCCACGCGCGAAAGACATCGATCCGCAGGCGCGCCAGATCGTCCAGAGCCGCCTCTACCGCGGTCCCGGTCAGGGTCCGCACCTCGATCATGCAGAAACCTGCGCCACCCAATCGGCCAGATTGTAATAGGTGGTGACGCGGCTGATCTTACCGTCTGTCAGGGTGAAAAACGACCCCGCAGGCAGGCGATAGGATTGTCCGCGCGCCTCTGGCAGGCCCTCGTCCGTCAGCAGATAGGTGCCGTTCACCACAAATTCCGCCGCCGCGCGGTGGCCATTGGAAAAGATCACCATATCAGACAGGTTTTCGCGATAGCAGCGGGTCATGTGATCACAAAAGGCGCGAAACTTGTCCCGCCCGATGCGCACGACGCCCTCATTCACATGATGGGCGACGTCGGGCGAAAGTTCGGCCAGCATCCCGTCAATGTCGCCCGCATTGAAAGCGGCGAAGTACCGTTCAATCGTTTCGCTCATTTCTCGCAGTCCTTTGCATTCCCGAACCTGTCCTTCATCCGCGTCAGGATCTGATCGCGGGTCTGGCGATAGGCCTCTAGCTTTTCTTCGCGTTTGGTCCCCAATCCGGTTGGATCCATGATCGGCCAGTATTCCACGTCCAGATGGTAGAACCGCGTAAATTCAAGGGCCTGCCTTTGACTGGCCGGGGAAAGAGCGATGATCAGGTCAAAGCCTGACAGATCATCCCCCCATTGCTGCATCTCGTCAAAAGAGCGCGAGCGATGGCGGGACAATTCGACCCCCAACTCGTGACAGACAGCCACCGAAAACCCGTCGATTTCCAGATCATTATGCACCCCGGCGGATTGCACATAGGCATCCTGCCCATAGAGCTTTTTCATCAGCCCCTCGGCCATCGGAGAGCGCACAGCGTTGTGGTCACAGCAAAACAGCACCGAAGAGGGGAGTTTGCCCGGCACCCGTTCAGCCTCCCCAGTGCAGGACGCAAATCAGGGTGAACAGGCGGCGGGCGGTGTCGATGTCGATCTCTGCCTTGCCCTCCAGCCGTTCCTGCAACACCCGCGCGCCTTCGTTGTGGATGCCGCGACGGGCCATGTCGATGGCCTCGATCTGGCTGGGGGGCAGCTTTTTCACCCCGTCGAAATAGCTTTCGCAGATCTGAAAATAATCCTTCACCGTCTGGCGGAATGGCCCAAGAGACAAATGAAACTCTGCCACGTCTTCTGCCGTTTCGGTCTTGAGATCAAACACCAGACGCCGTTCGCGGATCGCCAACAACAAGTCATAAGGCCCAACCGGAACAGGAACGCAAAGTTGCGATCTTTGATCTGATCGAGGATAATTC
>CALGTJ010000543.1 GCA_937901435.1 uncultured Rhodobacter sp.
GCCGCGCTCTGCGCGTCACAACGCTGGAGGGATTTCACCCCTCCGGAACCCAGAGTTTTTGCACACAGATGAAAAGGGATGAACTATGAGCGGTTCGGTGATTTTTGATCCGCTTTTAGGCTGGCCTTTGGTTTGGGGCGCGGCTGCGTTGGCGGTCATTTTCGTGGCGGTGGCGATTTTGCGCGGGTTGTCTGGCTGGTGGTTACGCGGATTGGCAGCGGCTGTGTTACTGGCGGCCTTGTTCAATCCATCTTTGCAGCAAGAAGATCGCGCGCCGCTCAGCGATATCGTTATTCTGGTGGTGGACGAAAGCGCCTCGCAGCGGATTTCGGATCGACCTGTGCAGGTTGTAGATGCGATTGCGGCGGTCGAGGCCGAGGTGGTGGGCCTTGGCAATACGGAGTTGCGGGTCGTGACCATGGGAGATGGTGAGGGGGATCAGGGCAGCCTTGTGATGACCGCCCTGACAGAGGCCATGGCGGAAGAGCCTCGCGCGCGGTTGGCGGGGGCAATCCTGTTGACCGATGGGCAGTTGCACGACATAGAGCGCGCGCCGGATTTACCCGCGCCTTTGCATGTGTTGCTGACCGGGCGCGAAACCGACTGGGATCGTCGGCTGATTGTGACCAATGCGCCTGCTTTCGCGATTTTAGGAGAGCCCGTGACCCTGACACTGCGGGTCGAGGATCAGGGGGCTGTGCCCGGCAATGTGGGCGGCGAGGCGGAACTGCTGATCGCGGTCGATGGCGGCGAGGCCAACAGGTATAGTGTGCCCATAGGTGAGGATCTGGAACTGCCTGTGACGCTGCCGCACGGCGGGATGAATGTCATTCAGTTCACTTTGCCCGAGACTGAGGGCGAGTTGACCGACCGCAACAATTCTGCCGTGGTTCAGATAAACGGGGTACGCGACCGGTTGCGCGTGTTGCTGGTCTCTGGAGAGCCGCATCCGGGCGAGCGCACTTGGCGTAACCTTTTGAAATCGGATAGTTCTGTAGACCTTGTGCATTTCACAATCCTGCGCCCGCCAGAAAAGCAGGACGGCGTGCCGGTCAGTGAATTGTCCCTGATTGCCTTTCCCACGCGTGAGTTGTTTATCGATAAGATCGACGAATTCGATCTGATCATCTTTGACCGCTACAAGCGGCGGGGCATCCTGCCGTCGCTGTACCTCGATAACGTGCGCCAATATGTCGAGGATGGTGGGGCTGTGCTGATTGCGGCGGGACCCGACTTTGCCAATGCCTCATCGCTGTTTCGCTCGCCTTTGGGCGACATCATTCCGGCGGCCCCGACCAGTCGGGTGATCGAGCAGGGCTATGTGCCAAAGGTCACGGATGTGGGCCATCGTCACCCGGTGACAGAGGGGCTGGAGGCGTTTTCGCCCAATGTGGGTAGCGAGACCTGGGGGCGCTGGATGCGCCTGATCGAGATGGAAGAGGCCACGTCCGGCGATACGGTTATGAGCGGATTGGACGACAAACCGCTATTGGTGCTGGATCGGGTTGGCGAAGGTCGGATCGCTTTGATGGCGTCGGATCATGCATGGTTATGGAGCCGCGGATTCGAAGGCGGCGGGCCGCAGTTGGAACTGCTGCGCCGTCTGGCCCATTGGATGATGAAGGAACCAGAGCTGGAGGAAGAGGCGCTGAGCGCCACAGCCGAGGGCCTGACAATGACGATCCTCCGCCGCTCGCTTAGCGAGACTGTGGGCGACGTGGAACTGATCGGTCCGGATGGCAACGTGATAACCGTGCCGCTGGAAGAGGTCAGTCCGGGACGGTTCGAGGCTGTGATCGATGGGCCCGAAGTAGGGCTTTACCGTCTTAAAGAAGGCGACGAAGAGGCCGTTATCGCCCTTGGGCCAGCCGCGCCGCGCGAGTTCGAGCAAACGATTGCCAGTGCCGATCTGCTGGACCCTGCCGTCGAGGCGACGCGGGGGGGCATTGCACGGATCGAGGACGGTGTGCCCGATTTGCGATCTGTCCGGGCCGGCCGGCCTGCGGCGGGGCGTGGGTGGCTGGGTATCACCCCGCGCGAGGCCTATCTGACGGCGGATGTGACGCTGACCCCGCTGGTGCAGGCATGGCTGTTCCTTCTGTTGGCGGCGCTGCTGACAATTGGGCATGGTTGCGCGAG
>CALGTJ010000544.1 GCA_937901435.1 uncultured Rhodobacter sp.
CGTAACCAAGCCATTGATACCGCAGCTTATGCGGCTTGACTGCCCGTGACGGAGGCAAACGGCACCCAATTCCACGGCAGCAACTCATCCAGCCGGTTGATCTTGTGGTCGTGGATGCGGTCGAGAATGTCGGCGAGATAGGCTTGCGGGTCGAGGTCGTTGAGTTTGGCGGTCTCGATGATGGTCATGGCACGCGCCAAGGTTTCCGCGCCGGTGTCGGCCCCTGCAAATAACCAATTTTTCCGTCCTATGCCAATCGGACGCAGGGCGCGCTCGGCTGGATTGTTGTCGATGGCCACACGCCCGTCCGTCAGGAACAGGCTGAAGGCCTCCTGCCGACTGAGGCCATAGCGGAACGCCTTGGCCAGATCGCCCTTACCCGGAATACGCAGGAGTTGTTGTTCGGACCAGGCAAAGAAAGCTGTGACCTTTGGCTGGCTCAACTTTTGACGCGCCGCATTGCGGACGTCAGCGGGTTGGCCGTTAATGTCACGCTCGATATCATAGAGCTTGCCGATCCTGTCGAGGGCCTCGCGGGCAATATCGGACTTGGTCGAGGCCCAAAAATCATGGAAGTCGCGTCGCAGATGCGCCCAACAGGCCGCTTCGCGCAAACGCGGCACACCATAGGGATCAGGCTCGTAGAGCTTGGCATAACCCTTGTAGCCGTCCGCTTGCAGAATGCCGCAGGTATCTGCCAAATGGCTAAGAACGTGCCCCTCCTTCCAATCTGGCGCAAACCGATAGACAGCACCGGGTGGTGTGGCCCCCGCCCATGGCCGTTGGTCCCGCACATAGGCCCAGATCCGGCCTTGCTTCACACCTTTGCCCAGACCCTTGTCGCGCCTTGAGCGGTCCAGCACCCGGATCGGCGTATCGTCTGCATGGAGCAGATCACTGCCCATGATGTCCGCGTCGATCCGCGCGATGAGGGGTTGGAGGGTCTTCATGGCCCGCCCGCACCAACCCACGAGAGTGGTCTCGGGGATGTCGGCCCCCATGCGCGCAAAGATCTCGTGCTGGCGATACAAGGGAAGGTGATCGTCGAACTTCGACACCAGCACATGCGCCAGCAGGTTTGGCCCTGCCATGCTGCCCGGGATCGGACGGCTTGGCGCGGGCTCCTGCACCATCTTTTCGCAGCGACGGCAGGATTTCTTGATCCGGGCGATCTGGACCACCTTCATCTGGGCGGCGATCATATCGAGGAGTTCACTGACATCCTCGCTCACTACGCGCAGATCGCCGCCGCAGTCGGGACAGCACGTGCCAGGATCAAGCTCCCGCCGTTCACGCAGGGTCGCATCAGACACACGCGGGCGGCGGCGCAAAGCAGGCGCAGAAGGCTCCTCTGGCGACGGTTCGTCCTGCCCTTCATCGGTGGGCGCATCATCGTCTTCAGCTACCGCAACCAGCAGGTCCTCGAGCGCCAGTTCCAGCTGTTCGATCTCGCGTTCGATCTTCTCTGAGGATTTGCCAAAAGCCAGTTTCTGCAACTTGGCGATCCGCAGCCGAAGGGCCTGAACCAGTTGATCGTGGACCCGCAAGGTCGCTGTGATCTTGGCGTTCTCTGCCTGCAATTCCGCGATCATCGCCTTCAAAACAGCGGGATCATCAGGAAGGTTTTCGATAGGTTTCAACATGCGCACGACTACCAAAAATCAAGCCAGAACACCATATAAATAACGCACATACAGACCAAAAATCACCTGACGCGCGCAGGTGGAGCGCCCCAATCCGGACGCCGCCAGTCGATGCCTTCCCAGAGCATCGCAAGCTGCGCCGAGGTCAGACGGACCGCGCCTTCTTGGGCGCTCGGCCAAGGGAAACGGCCACGCTCAAGCACCTTGTAATAGAGACAAAAGCCTTGGCCATCCCAATACAGAAGCTTGATCCGATCCCCACGCCGCCCCCGGAACGCAAACACCGCACCACCCGTCGGCTTCTGACGCAGCACATCCTGGGTCAGAGCGGAAAGACCCGCGATGCCCTTCCTCATATCCGTAACCCCACAAGCCAGATAAACCCGAACCCCAGTTCCAGGACCGATCACGCCGCGTCTACCGCTCGGATCAATCGTGTCAGCGCGGCCTCATCAATGGAACTATCGAACCGCAGACAGCGCCCGCCCTGCAAGCGAAGCTCAAGCGGCACGGCAGGAGCGGGCTTCGGATCAGGCGTCGCCATTTCCACAACTTGGAAATCAACGGGCAGAAAAACCGTGCCCTCATCAAGCGGCCACAGACCTTTCTTCTTCAACTCATGACGCCATCTGTAAATCTGCTGACGGGTCACATCACATCGACACGCCACCTGCGTCACAGTTGCCCCGTCAATCCCGACAGACGAAACGATCGAGAGCTTATCCTCATCACTCCACCGCCGCCGCCGCTCAACACCAAGAACCTCGCCCCGCATGACACCCTCCGCATAATACACGTCACTAACGACGTCGCTATGCACGTGGCTTAAATCATCGCGCGGAAATCAGGCAGGCGGTACCAATCGGGCGGTTACC
>CALGTJ010000545.1 GCA_937901435.1 uncultured Rhodobacter sp.
GTCACAGCCGCGTCGCACCCTGCCAAACCGCAGGATTGCCGCGCTGAGCCTTGATTTGGTGGATGCGACCCCTGCGCAGACGGTCGCGGCGCTGCTGGCCCCCGGTCGCCGCCGCGCGTTCTTTATGAATGCCCATTGCTGCAACCTGCGTCGCCGCGATCCGGCCTATGCGCGCGCCGTGTCTGGCGCCGACATGCTGCTGCCGGACGGGATCGGGGTCGAACTGGCCGCGAAAATGAGCGGGGCCCCCCTGACCGCCAACCTCAACGGCACCGATCTTGTGCCCGCTCTGTTGAAAGAGGCGGCCGCGCGAGGCAAGTCGGTCTATCTGTTGGGCGGGACATCCGGCACTGCCGAGGCCGCCGCCCTGAAACTGCTGACGCTTTATCCGGACCTGCGCATTGCGGGTACGCGCGATGGGTTTGGCGGGGCGGCGGACACCGAGGCGCTGATCGCGGATATCAACGGCAGTGGGGCAGATATCCTGCTGGTGGCCTTGGGTGTGCCGATGCAAGAACTATGGCTTGATGCCCATGCCCACCGGATCAATGCCCCGCTAAGCCTTGCGGTCGGGGCCTTGTTCGACTTTCTGGCAGGCCGGGTGGTGCGTGCGCCGAAACTTGTGCGCCGCGCCAAGATGGAATGGGTCTGGCGGCTGGCACAGGAACCGCCCCGACTTGCCAAACGCTATCTGGCGGGGAACGTTTCTTTTCTTGCCCATGCCGCTGTGACCCTGATGCGCCGCAAATCCTTTGCTGATGTCCAAAGACGCTTTCTGGATGTGACGATTTCGGCGGCGGCCCTATTGGCCTTGTCGCCTGTGCTGGCGCTTGCCGCTTTGGCCATCAAGGCCGACAGCCGGGGTCCGGTTCTGTTTCGCCAGACCCGCGTTGGGCGCAATGGCAAGGTCTTTACCATGTTCAAGCTGCGCTCCATGACCCGCGATGCAGAGGCGCGGCGCGACGAGTTGTTTGCCACATCGGACCGCGACGGGATCTGTTTCAAATCGCGCGCCGACCCCCGTGTCACCCGCGTGGGCCGTTTCATCCGGCGCGCGTCTATTGACGAATTGCCGCAGTTTCTGAACGTGCTGCGCGGCGACATGGCGCTGGTCGGGCCGCGCCCCGCGCTGCCCTGCGAGGTCGAGGCCTATTCCGCCCGTGCGCGGCGCAGGCTGGCGGTCAAGCCGGGCATAACCGGCCTGTGGCAAGTGTCGGGCCGCGCCACGATCGGCTTTGACCAGATGGTCGAAATGGACCTGTCCTATGCCGCCTCGCGGACCCTGCTGGTCGATCTGTCGCTGATGCTGCGCACCTTTCGGGCCGTCTTTGGTGGCCGGGGCGCATACTAAACCTTCCCCTTTATTTCACTCTCTCGCCTAAGGAACCTTATGATGTCCCACATTCGCAAAGCCGTTTTTCCCGTCGCCGGGATGGGAACCCGCTTTTTGCCTGCCACCAAATCCATCCCAAAAGAGATGCTGCCGCTGGTGGATCGCCCCCTGATCCAATACGCCGTTGACGAGGCGCGCGCGGCCGGGATTGAAGAGTTCATCTTTGTCACCGCCGCAGGCAAGGGCGCGTTAGAGGATTACTTTGACACCGCCGCCGCGCTGGAACAGCGCCTTGAGGCCAAGGGCAACACGACCGCTCTGGCCGCGCTGAAGCGCACGCATATGCCCGAGGGCGCGCTTAGTTTTGTGCGGCAGGCCAATCCGCTGGGTCTGGGTCATGCGGTGCGCCTTGCTCAGCGGCTCATCGGTGACGAAGCATTCGCCGTGCTGCTGCCGGATGATGTGATCCAGGGGCGGCCCGGTGCGCTGGCCCAGATGGTCGAGGCCCATGCCGCCAACCGCGGTCATATGGTGGCCACGATGGAGGTGGCGCGCGCGCAGACCGGATCCTACGGCATTCTGGATGTGTCACGCGAAGAGGGCCGCCTTGCCCGCGCCCGTGGCATGGTGGAAAAGCCCCGCCCGGAAAATGCGCCCTCTCGCAGTGCCGTCATCGGGCGTTATATCCTTGAGCCGTCGATCTTTGATCGTCTGGCCAACCTCGGGCCCGGTGCCGGAGGAGAGTTGCAACTGACCGACGCCATCAACGCCGATCTTGCCGCCGTCGGTGTGAACGGGTATCGTTTTGAGGGCGAGCGGTTTGATTGCGGCTCTGTGCAGGGGTTCGTGCAGGCCACAGCCGCCTTTGCATTGGATCGCCCCGACCTGAGCGCCGACCTTGGCAGCTTTCTTGCCGCGCGCATGACCCCCTCGCGACAGGCGGCCTGATCGCAGACCCTATCCTTTGGGGTAGGGTGCTATCCGTCTGACCCTTTGGGGCGCGAGGCCATTCATGGCATTGCAGTGGCGGCCCCGAAAGGAAAATACAGTATGAAACGTCGCCCTGTCATTGCCTTCTTTGTGAAAACAATCTTTGCCTCGCTTGCCGTTGCGGGCCTGACCGCGGTCCCCCTTGCCGCACAGGATCTGGCGACGCCCGAGGGCGCGGTCATCCTGACCGTCTCTGGCAATGTAAAAGTCACAAATGCAAACGACACGGCCCAGTTCGATCTGGCCATGCTAGAGGCCATGGGCGGGCGCATGGTGGAAACCTCGACGATCTGGACCAAGGGTGTGCTCAGCTTTGAGGGGGTGGCGCTGGACGTGTTTGTCGAACGCCTTGGGATCACGGGCAAGACCCTGCGCGCCACTGCGGTCAACGAGTATTCCGTGACGATCCCCCTCAGCGATGCGGTCGAGGGCGGCCCGATGATTGCCTATCGCCTGAACGGCGAAGAGATGTCATTGCGCAACAAAGGCCCGCTTTGGATCGTGTATCCCTTCGACAGCGATGCGGATTTTCGCACCGAGGTGGTCTATTCCCGCAGTATCTGGCAACTCGACCGGATCGAAGCCATGGACTAAACCGGACGTCGAACAGGCGTGGTCCCCAAAGGGCCGGTCATTGCGTGGCAATCAAAACGAGGGCGGGTGATGGCGGAAAAGACGCGAATGCTGGGTCGGGCCCGCCCTGTGGTGCTGCTTTTTCTGGCTGCTGCGGGCGTGGCGGCCCTGATTTACCTTATGGTGAATGTGGCCCGCGACCTGCGATTGCTGAACTCGGCCAGATCCGACAATGTCCAATGGACCCTCTCGCAGGCCGAGGTCGAGTTTCTGGAATATCACCTGCATCTGGCGGCCCGGCCCATGCAGAGCGATGCGGACGTGGCTTTGCTGCGGCGCAAGTTTGATATCTTTTACAGTCGGATCACCACGCTTCAGCAGTCGTCAATCTATGCCGAACTGCGGGATGTGCCTGATTTCTCTCGTAATCTCAGGATTGTGCGCACCTATCTTGACCGCTCTGTCGAGATCATAGATGCAGACAATGCGACCTTGATCGGCGACCTGACAAAGCTGCGGGACCGGGCAGAGGACGTGCGCGCCAACGTCAGATCCCTCGCCAATTCCGGATTGAATTATTTTGCCCAAGAATCCGACCAGCGCCGTCTGAATGTGGCGCTGACCCTGTCGCAACTGGCGGTGGGGGTCTCTGTGCTGGTACTGGCTCTGCTGGCCTTTACGCTGTATTACAACCGTTTGAGCCGACAGAATATCCGCCGCCGCCGCGAGACGATTGAAACCAGCGAGCGGATGAAAATCGTCACCTCGACCGCTCTTGACGCGGTGATCGTGACCGACGCCTTTGGCACAATCCTTGAATTCAACGCCGCCGCAGAGCAGATTTTCGGACATCCCTCGACCCACGCCATCGGTCAGGAGTTGGGAAAGCTGATCGTCCCTGACAAACATATCGCCGCGCATCAGGCGGGGATGAAGCGGATGCGCGAGGGCGGCGAAAAGCGGGTGGTCGGCAAGGGCCGGATCCAATTGGACGCGCGGCGCGCCGACGGCCAGATTTTCCCGGTGGAATTTGCCATTCAGCAGGCAGAGACTCAGGACGGGGCAATCTTTGTGTCCTTCCTGCGCGACATTTCCCATCGTGTGCGGGCAGAGCAGCAACTGGTCGAAGCCCGTGACAGGGCGCTGGCGGGCGAAAAGGCCAAGACCGATTTTCTGGCCACCATGAGCCACGAGATCCGCACCCCCCTGAACGGGTTGCTGGGCAATCTGACCCTGTTGCAAGACACAAGGCTGAACGCCAGACAGGGCCGCTATATCAAGAACATGAACACGTCCGGCAAGCTATTGATGAGCCATATTTCCGATGTGCTCGACATCACCAAATACGACGCGGGCAAGTTGCAACTGTGCCCTGTCGCGATGAACATCAGCACCCTGTTGCAGGATATCGTCGACAACCAAAGCGGCGCGGCGATGGCCCATGACACGACAATTGAATGGGGCTGGGTCGGCCCGGCGACCGACTGGATTCGTGCCGATCGCAATCGGCTGCAACATATTCTGATGAATGTGATCGGAAACGCGGTGAAATTCACCCGCCATGGCAAGATTTCCATCCTCGCCGAGATCACCGGATCGCCCGCCGCAGGCTCTGACCTGTGCATCCGCATTCAGGACACCGGGATCGGGATGAGTGCAGAGCTTCAGACCCAGATCTTTGACGATTTCATGACCGGCGACAGCTCTTATGATCGCGATGTGGGGGGGACCGGGCTTGGCCTTGGGATTGCGCAAAGGTTCGTCAAGGCGCTTGGCGGGACGATCAAGGTGGACAGCACAGAGGGGCAGGGCAGCACCTTTGCCATCCGGTTCCCGATCACCCCGATTGCCGCGCCGGATGAGGCAAAAAGAGCGCCCGAGGCCCAGACACCCTCGCGGCCCAGTTCGGTCTTGCTGGTCGAGGACAATGAGATCAATCGCGAGGTGGCGCGCGAGATGCTGTGGGGGGCCGGGCACAGCGTGACAGAGGCGCATAACGGGCGCGATGCCATCGAAATGATCAAGACCGGGCAGTTTGATCTGGTCCTGATGGATATCAGTATGCCGATCATGGACGGCAGCGAGGCGACCCGCGCCATTCGCGCCAGTTCTGACGACTGGGCACGGGTGCCGATTATCGGGCTGACCGCCAATGCCATGGCCGATGAACAAGAGGCATTTCTGCGCGACGGGATGAACGATATCCTGACAAAGCCGCTGTCGCGCGAGGATCTGATCCGGGTGATCGCAGAGCATGTGTCGCATCGGTCCGCACCGGTTATTGACGCGCCAAAAACCCCTGCGCCGGGGGCGGCGTCTACGGTTGCCTTGGCCTATCTCGACGAATTGCGCGACACCTTTGGGGTGGAAAAGCTGCAAGGGCTGCTGGATCGCTTTATCGGCGAGGTTGACGAGTTGCTGACCTTTCTGGACGATCAGGGGGTCAAGGATCTGCCTGAAACCGCCGAGCGCGCCCACAAGATCGCTGGCAGTGCGGCGACCTTGGGGGCGGTCGCCTTGCGGGGTGTTTTGGTCGATCTGGAAAACGCGGCTAAAACGGGCGACGGGGTCAGCGCACAGCGCCACATCGACGCTTTGCCAGCGGTTTGGCGTGCGACACGCGACCTGATCAAGGGCGAACGCAGGGTGGGTCCGCGCGACGACTGATGCAGCGGTGCGGTGCCAAGGGTGTCAAAGGTGTCAGGAGGCAGAGGTCAAGGGCCACGGGCAGGCGTCCGGGTTCAGAAGTTCAGGATTCCCAGAACCCGCCCAATCTCGCTGACATTGGTGATCGTGCTGTCATAGCAGGCAATGGAATCACCGGGCAGCAAAAAAGGGTCGTAATCGTCGCGGTCCGCGCGCCGCAACAGGTTCTCGATGTCGCGTTCGATGACGACTGACACCTTGGTGACCGGATTGCGCGAAAACAACACGGAAGAGCGGTTTGCACTGGTCGCCCGCGCGCCACCCACACAATTGGTGTTGATGACAGCCTGCAAATAGCGTGTGCCATAGGGGATCTCGCGCACATCCCGCCCGACCGCAGAGGGCGCGTTGCCGGTGGCCGGCTGTGTCAGGTTGGACAGGAACAAAGAGATCCCCGGCGGGCTGATCGGGCTGGGCCGCATCAGGTCTTCCTGAAAGCAATTGCGGCTGGGCACAAAGACTTCGTCGCCCGTGAGCAGCATGATATCGACGGCATTCTGACCCTCGAACACGCCGCGCATATCCAGCGTGTAGAGAGTGCCAAACCGGCGCACCTCGACAGACGAGATATCCGCATCCGGTCGCACGCCCCCGGCCGCGCGCAGCGCCGCCGACAGGTTGCGCCCCTCGGTCGAGGCCCCCAGCGCGCCCTGACGGCGAGTGTCGACCTGATCCCCCGGAACGCCACCGATCTCGACCGCGCGCGGCTCGAACACCGCGCCGGAGACGCCGACGGTGACAGAGGCGAAATCGGCAACGCGCACCGAAATCCGGGGCCGTTCGGAAAAGAAATCCTTGGCGATCAGTTGTGCCGCGATCTCGTCTTCGATCTGCTGTGTCAGACGTCCCTGCGCCTTGATCGGGGATAGAAACGGCAGTTTGATCGTCCCGTCCCGAGATACCACATAGTCGCCGTTAAACGTCTTGTCCCCGCCGACGCGGATATCCACAAGGTCGTTGCGTGTCAGCCGCTCGCCGCGCAAGGACACCGCCGCCAGCGCCGCGCCCTTGCCACCCGTCCCGCCCCGATAGGGCAGGCATTTCTGTGCGTTCAGACTGGCAGAGCGCAGGTAATCGGCCGCGTTGCGCGACACGTCCGGTGCGCGGTATTGCGCCTGATACCCGTCGCCGATGGCCACGGGTTCCAGATTGTCCGGCGTATCAAGGGCGGAACAATTTCCCAGCGTCAGCACCGTGATGAATGCTACTGCGTATGTGCTTGGCTGCGCCATGACTGCTTTCGCTAAGTGGCCTGCGGTTCAGGCCTCTATAGGCAGTTCCAATTCTTGGGTCGAGGGGGAGATGGGCCCATCGGCCCTATCCGATGGGATATGATGCAGGACGGTTGCGCCGCTGCCCCCTCCGGTGGCGTGCGAGACCGGGGCGGGTGTTGCGTTTACAAGGTGTTTACCACAATCAACCGGACCCGCCCAAATGATCCTCCGCTTCAAACCACCGCAGATCGTGCAGAACCTCCTTGCCTATGGCGCCTCAGAAGTTGCGGCCAAAGCCTCTCGGCTTTTGGTGGTTGTTGCGGTGGCCCGCACGCTGGATCTGGAACAGATCGGCATGGCCGCCGCCGCATTGGCCGCCGCCGATATCCTCAAATCGCTGACCGAGAATGGCGTGGGCCAGCGCATTATCGCCGCGCCAGAGGCAGAACTGCCGCAAACCTGCGCCACCGCGCATCGGATTTTCTGGATCTGGTGTATCGGCCTGTTCGTGGCGCAATCCGCGATTGGTGTGGCGCTATACCTTAGCGGCGGCAGCCTCGTGCTGTTGACGCTGATCCTGCTGCTGGCTGGAGAATACCTGTTCATGCCCGCAGGCCTTGTGCAGACCGCCCTTGCCATGCGCGCCGGAAAACTGCGCCAGACGGCGGCCATTTCCGGGGCGCAGATCGTGGCGGCCAACCTGATGTCAGCCGTGCTTGCGCTGCTTTGGCCCTCGGCGCTGGCGCTGATCCTGCCCCGGCTGCTGACCGCGCCGTTCTGGCTGATCGCCATGCGCCGCCTGCACCCCTGGACGCTTGATCTGTCCGACGGGCGCGCGCCGCTGCGCCCGTTCCTGTCCTTCGGATGGGCGGTTTTGGGTGTTGAACTGGTCAAGGCGCTGCGTCTGCAGGCGGACAAGCTGATCATCGGCACATTGCTGGGGGCAGAGGCGCTGGGGCCGTATTTCATGGCCTTTAATGCGGGGCTGGGCTTGGCGACCTCGTTTTCGACCGCGTTTTCCACCGTTCTGTTTCCCCATCTGTGCGCCAGCGACAACAAGGATGTGGCCCTGCGTCAGGGATATTTTCTGGCGATGGTTCTGATCTCCCCGGTGGTTTTGTTGCAGGCGGTTTTGGTGCCTTACTACGTGCCGGTGCTGTTCGGGGCGGGCTGGTCGGGGATCGAAGATATCGTGTCCATCCTGTGCCTTGTGGCCATTCCGACGACGCTTTGGTCGGCCACCGCAGGCTGGTTGCGCGCCACGGGCCGCGCACAGCAAGAGTTCTGGGTGACTGCCGTGATGACCGCCGCGCTGATGCTCAACACTGTTTTACTCGCACCCCATGGCCTTGCGTCCATTGCGCTTGGCTATGCTCTTGTCGCCAGCGTCGTGATGGTCGCCGCCTCGTTGCCCGCCTTGATCGCCGCATTTCGTTCACCCTTTGCCGAGGTTTGATCCATGCCGAAATTCTCTATAATTCTGCCGTGTTACAATGCCGAGGCCACAATCGGTGACACGCTTGCGAGCCTGCAGGCCCAAAGCGTCACCGAGTGGGAGGCGATCTGCGTCGACGACGGATCCAGCGATGCCACCTGCGCCAAGATCCAGAGGGCGGCGCGAACTGATCCGCGTATCCGTCTTGTGCGCAACAGCGGCAAAGGCCCAAGCCGGGCGCGCAATTGTGGCGCAACTGAATACGCAAGCGCGGATCTGCTGGCCTTTTGTGACGCCGATGACCTGTGGCACCTGCAAAAGCTGGCCGATCTGGCGCAGGCGTTCACGGATCCCGCGATTGACGGGGCCTATGGGCAGATCGCCTTTTTCCGTGACAGCCCCAAGGATGCCTCTGTGTTTTCCAGCGTGCCGAGGTCTGATCTGAGCGTTGACATGCTGCTGGGCGAGAACCCGGTTTGCACCATGTCAAATATGGCGATCCGGCGGGATGCGTTTCTGCGCAGCGGTGGATTTGACGAGACGATGGTGCATAACGAAGACCTTGAATGGCTGATCCGCGTGGTTGGACGCACAGACACCAAGGCGCGCGCGCGCACAGACACCAAGGGGCGCGCGCGCATTGTGGGCTTGCCCGCCTTGCACACCTATTACCGCAGCAGCCATGGCGGATTGTCCACCGACCTTGAGGCCATGCTGAACGGGCGTGCGCGTGCGCTGGAAACCGCCCGTGCCCTTGGCGTCACGGCCTCTGGCAGCAGTCACGCTGTGCACCACCGCTATCTGGCGCGCCGCGCCTTGCGTCTAGACCTTGGGCGTGTGGCTGCGCTGCGCCATGCGATCACCGGCCTTGTCCACAGCCCGCGTGGCTTTTTCTCTCCGTTTCGCCGGGGCGCCTTGACCCTTGCCTGCGCCGCTGGCGCGACCGTTCTGCCGCGCGCCCTGCGCCGTTCCCTGTTTTCCTGACCTGCGAAAGACCCAAGCCATGACCTTTGCCTCGATCATCGTCCCCGCCTTCAACGTCCAGTCCACCCTGAACGCGACGCTGACCGCGTTGCTGGACCAGACCTATGCCGACTACGAAATTATCATCGTCGATGACGGCTCTACCGACACCACGGCCCGTCTTGCCGATGCGGCCGCGCGCCACGACAGGGTGCGGGTGATCCATCAGGCCAACCGGGGGCTGGCCGGCGCGCGCAACAGCGGCATCGCGGCGGCGCGGGGCGAGGTGATCGGGTTTTGTGATGCGGATGACCTGTGGATGCCGGAAAAGCTGGCCCGCCACGTCGCCC
The DNA here is from genome assembly GCA_937901435.1 of uncultured Rhodobacter sp. The sequence goes on from CALGTJ010000545.1 coordinate 9,565, forward strand.
ATCTGGACGCCAATCCCGCTGTCGGCATCAGCTATTCCGGCTCTGCGCTGATCGACGACGCGGGGCGGCTGACGGGCCTGAGCCAGCGGCCAAGGCTGCAAGAGGTGGATCAAAGCACGATTTTCAAGCGTAACCCCATCGGCAATGGCTCTGCGCTTGTCGTGCGCCGCGCGGTGCTGGACGAGATCGCCTATCAGCCCCGCCGATCCCCGACGCGGCTGTGGTATTTCGACGAGACCTTTCGCCAGTCCGAGGACATTGAATGCTGGCTGCGCATCGCTTTGACGACCGACTGGGGCTTTGAGGGCATCGAGGGGCTGCTGACCCATTACCGCGTCAGTGCCGGTGGTCTTTCTGCCGCCACCGACCGCCAACTTGCCGCGTGGGAGCGGATGGTGACAAAGCTGACCCCGTTGAACCCCGCGTTCTTCGCGGTCAATACGCCCGCCGCGCGCGCCTATCAGCTGCGCTATCTCAGCCGCCGGGCGATCAGTGACCTTGATGGACCTCGCGCCTTTGCCCTGTGTCGGGCCTCGCTGGCCTGTTCTTGGTTGCCGCTGCTGGAAGAGACGCGAAAGTCCTGTGTGACGCTCGCAGCCGCTTTCGCGCTGAACCTGATCGGGGCCAATCGGCTTGTGCGTCTTGTGTCGTCCGTTGCGCGTCGCCGTTCGCGCGCTGGTCTTGCCGGGGCGGAGCAATGATGCGCGCGCGCGTTGTCCATCTTTGTGATGACACCACGGCAGGGGGCGTCATGCGCGTGTTGGATCATATCGTGACAAACCCGGCGATGGCGGTTGAGGCGGACCATATCCTGCACACTGTGGATCGCAACAGCCTGTCTCTGGGGGCGATAGAGGCGGATGTCATCGTCTCTCATCTCGCCATCAGTTGGCGCGGCCTGCCCATGTTGGCCATATTGCGCGCGCAGCATCCGCGCATCCCGCTTGTGCATGTGGAACATAGCTATACCCAAGGGTTCGTCGTCGAAAATGTGCGCAATCCCCGTCGCTTTGCCTGCCTTCTGCGCCTTGCCTACCGTCTGTTCGACAGGGTTGTCGCCGTCAGCCATGCGCAAGGCCGGTGGCTTTGTGACAGCGGTGCGGTGCCTGCGGTCAAATGTGTCGTGATCCAGTCCTGCGTCGATCTTGCAGAGTTTCGCGCCATTGCGCCAA
>CALGTJ010000546.1 GCA_937901435.1 uncultured Rhodobacter sp.
CCATCCGCCTCTGGTTGCTCCAGCGCCTTATAATACGCTCTATCAACCTGCGGAATTGCCGCTGCCGAAACGCTTGCAAACGCGCGCCCTAGAGGAACAGGTACATCCCTTTTTTGGTCCAATGTTACGCCATACGACCCCGGAAAAGTTTGTGCATGGATTTCCCGATTTGGACCAAAGTGACGAGACCGTACAAACCCTTCGTGCGATTTATCTGGGATTGGCCACGGAAGTAGATCATCATATCGGTCGGGTAATCTCAGATCTGAAATCCAAAGGGCAATATGATGATACTCTGATCATCATAACTGCCGATCATGGCGAAATGTTGGGGGACCGTCATGCTTGGGGAAAAATGACAGTCTACGAGGCGGCTTACAATACGCCGCTTATCATCAAAATGCCCGAAAACGATGCTAGAGCGGGGCAGGAGGTGGTCGCGCCGACTGAAAGTATTGATATAACTCCAACCATTTTGGACTGGATTGGGCGGGAGGTGCCCAGTTCTATGGACGGTCGTTCTTTATTGCCATTGCTCAAAGGTTCCTTGCCGTCAGATTGGCGCAGCGCAACGTTTTCTGAACTTGATTTTGGTGACCCTGTGAATCCGACCCTGTGGCAAACAATGCTTGGCACAACCTTACGCGAGTCCTGTCTTGGTATCTTGCGTGACGGACGATTTACGTTGGTTGAATTCGCGGCCGATCTGCCACCACTCCTATTTGATCATCAGGCAAACGGCGAAGAGGAAAACGTCGCTATGCAAGTGGAGTATGCCTCAGATCTTGCCAGAATGTCTCGGCAAATGCTGCGAATCCGCATGCAACACACCGATCAAACGCTATCTTCGGCGGCCATCACCCTTGACGGTGTTAAGTGGCACCGCGCACATTGACCTTTCGCAGAAGTCAAAAGCTAGAGATAAATAGAGTTACTGCAAATTTTGCGTAGACCGAGGTCTGGGTTGAGACGGTGTTAGATTGCGCCCAACGGATAAAAAACGGCTTTTTCGCCTTTCAGGTCTGTGACTGCTTCCGCTATTCTGGCGCGGTGGCTTTTCTTATGTGTTCGATCCCGCTCATGTCTATCTGTACAAGGGTGTTGCGGCCTGCATGGTGGAGGATTTGAACAGCGGGCGATTTGGGGCTTTGAATTTCAAACCTGCGTGCTAGGTTCTCAATCGCCAAGCTGCGAGTTAGCTCGCGCCAAAAGCATTGACGCCAACATGCGGGCCCTGTTGGGATGAGGGATTAGAATGTCGCAAAAACTGCGCACTCAGGTGGCAATTATTGGATCCGGCCCTGCTGGTCTTTTATTGTCGGAACTCCTGCGAAAGGCTGGTATTGATGCATGGGTGATTGACCGTCAAAGCAGAGTTCATATAGAGGCAAGAATCCGCGCGGGCGTGCTTGAGTGGGGCACGGTCGAGGCACTACGCGAGGCGGGTGTCGGCGCAAGGATGGACCGAGAAGGAATGGTGCATTCGGGTTTTGAGATGTGCTTTGATGGGCACCGTCACCGCATTGATCTGGCGGGTTTGGTCGACAAAAAGGTTATGGTCTACGGCCAGACTGAACTGACCAAAGATTTAATCGCACAGCGCCTAGACAGTGGCGCACAGATTGTCTTTAGCGCCAGCAATGTGCGGATCGACAACGTAACATCCTCTGCGCCGCTTGTGAGTTACGAACAGGCCGGGACAGCGCATGTGCTTGAATGTGACTATGTCGCGGGGTGCGACGGGTTTCATGGAGTTGCCCGCCAGACGATTCCTGCGGACGTGCTGAAAACCTATGAGCGGGTCTATCCGTTTGGCTGGTTGGGGGTTCTGGTTGACCGCCCACCGATTGCGGATGAGTTAATCTATGCCAATGGCGCGAGGGGCTTTGCCCTGTGCTCGATGCGGTCCGTGACGCGAAGCCGATATTATCTGCAATGTGCCCTGGATGACAAAATTGAAAATTGGCCGGACGACCGGTTTTATGACGAACTGGAAAAGCGGCTTGGCCCCGAGACGGCGTGCCAGCTTCAGCGTGGGTCATCTATTGAGAAAAGCATTGCGCCTCTCAGGTCATTTGTGGCCGAGCCGATGCGCTATGGGGCGTTGTTTTTGGCTGGGGATGCAGCCCATATCGTGCCGCCAACAGGGGCCAAGGGACTGAACCTTGCAGTGGCCGATGTGCGGGTGCTGGCCCGTGCGCTGACACAGGCCTACCAACAGGGACGCACCGAGTATTTGGAGCGCTATTCGGAGATATGTCTCAAGCGGGTTTGGAAGGTTGAGCGCTTTTCTTGGTATATGTCGCAACTGTTGCATCAGTTCCCGGACGCAACGCCGTTTGAGCGCAAGATGCAAGTTGCGGAGTTTGAGTATCTGACCCAATCGGAAAGCGCGTGCCGTTCCATTGCCGAAAACTATGTTGGCCTGCCGCTGCAGATGTGAGGTGGGTGCCTGCATCTCACCATACCACTGGTTTGGTGGAAGGTTTGGGTGTATTAAGCCGTAGTCATTGGCCGATGCCCGAATGACTGTTGGGGGCTCTGCGGGGCGTTCGCAAGGGAGACAGACGCATGAGGGATGACAGCAACGACACATATATTCAGGGTATGAAGACCCGGCGTGCGGTTCTGGGTGAGGCCCATGTCGATCGCGCTGAGGCCTCCAAAACCGATTTTGACGCGCCGTTTCAACAGTTGATCGTTGAGGCGGCCTGGGGTCACGTCTGGTCGGGCGCGGGGCTGACACCGCGCGAACGGTCGCTGATCACGCTGGCGCTGCTGGCGGGTTTGGGTCAGGACGAAGAGTTTTCGATGCATGTGCGCGCGGCAACCAATACCGGCGCGAGCCGCGAAGATATTCGCGAGGCATTGATGCATGTTGCCATCTATGCCGG
>CALGTJ010000547.1 GCA_937901435.1 uncultured Rhodobacter sp.
ATCGCCAGAGACTAACGTCTAGTCTAACAAACACAAGAAATCTCACTTCCACAGATGAAAATAAATACACTTTGCGAATACGAAAACCTGTATTAGAAAAAATACAGATTGAAGGGGGACGCTGCTATGAACATTGAGATAGTGCCAAATGGGCAGAGGGGCGTCTGCCTGGTCTGCAGCGTCACGGCAAAATACAGTCAAGCATGACAGATATGCCCGACCCGGCAGACGTCGTACTACGCTTTCTTGCTGCAATGGAGGCGCGCGACATGAACCTGGCGCGCAGTTTTCTGGCGCAGGGATTCACGATGTTCTTTCCCGGTGCAGAGCCGATGACCACGCTTGAGGACCTGATCGACTGGGCCAAGCCGCGTTACCAAAACGTGCACAAAACCTTTTCGGGTGTAGATACAATCCCGCCAGAGGGCGGCGCAGCCATCGTTTATTGCCGTGGCACGCTATCAGGCAAATGGTTGGACGGCTCAGTGTTCGACAACATCCGCTTCATCGACCGGTTCGAACTCGTCAACGGACAGATCAGCAGACAGGACGTCTGGAATGACGTCGCAGAAATAAAGGCGGGCTTATGACCGACACCATCGATCCAATCACCTTAGCCGTATTGGCCGGGCGAATGGAGCAAATCGCTGACGAGATGGACGCGACTCTTTTCCGGGCGGCATTCAATCCGATCATCGCCGAAGCGCATGATGCGTCGCACGGGCTCTATCATCCGACCACCGGTGACACTCTGGTTCAGGGCAAATCCGGGCTGCCGATCTTTGTCGGTGTCATGTCTTTTGCCGTCAAAGCTGTGATTGAAAAGGCGGCGGAGAATAGCGATCTGACGGATGGCGATATCTATATCTTCAACGACGCTCATCTCGGTGGCACACACCTGAACGACATGCGCCTTGTGCGTCCGTATTTTCATGAGGGTAAGCCATTTTGCTATCTGGGGTCTGTCGGGCATTGGCACGACCTGGGCGGTGCTGTTCCGGGCAACTACAACCCCGCTGCGACGGATGCGTTTCAAGAGGCGTTTGTGTTGCCGCCAGTTCGGTTGGCAAAGGCTGGAGTGGTGCAGACTGACATTATCGACATCCTGATGCGCAACACGCGCCTTCCTCAATCGGCTGAGGGCGATCTGAACGGTCAGCTTGGTGCGCTCGATCTTGGTGTCAAACGTCTGGATGAGCTGTTGGCGGAATATGGAGCCGAAACAGTTCGCGCTGCTTTGGACGCGCTTCAGAATCGCGCCGAGATGCTGATGCGAGCAGAGCTTGAAGACCTACCCAACGGTCGCTGGGAGGCCGAAGATTTCCTCGACAATGACGGCATCACTGACGAACCTCTTTTGATCCGTGTGGCGCTTGAGATCAAAGACGACACCATGACGCTTGATTTCAGCGGGACTGCGGATCGCTGCGCCGGGCCCGTCAACATCGCATTGCCGACGGCCGTCGCAACGGCCTACGTTGCCATTAAGCATATCTTTCCAACGCTCCCCGCCAATGCGGGCGTGATGCGACCGATCAATGTTGTGATCCCGGACAATTCGCTTTTGTCCGCTCCATTTCCGGCACCTGTGGGCGGGTATACAGAGACCATCCTGCGCATGATCGACGTGATATTTGCCGCCGCATCACAGGCTGCACCGGACCGGGTGGTGGCCAACGCCTATGGGACGATCAACGCGCTGTCGATTGCAGGCAAGCGCAAGAATGGTCAGCCGTGGGTCATGTTCAGCTTTTATGGCGGCGGGCATGGCGGATCGCTCGAAAGTGACGGACTCAATCATGGCAATGCTCCGATTTCGACGGCTACAATCCCACCAATGGAGATTTTGGAGGCCGCCTATCCGGTCATGTTCCGGCAATGGGCGCTGCGCCCTGACAGTGCGGGGGCAGGAATGCATCGCGGCGGCATGGGCGCGATCTATGAAATCGAAGTACTGGAGGGCGGAGGTGCGACGGCGTTCCTGTTTGGTGAACGCGGCCGCTTTGCTCCAAAGGGGGTGGCTGGCGGCGATGAAGCCTCCATGAACGTGTTCTCCTATGAACAGGCCGACGGCTGGCAGCATCCGCCGATGGTGTCGAAAATGGTGGGAATCCGGTTGAAACAGGGGCAGGCGGTGAGACTTGAAACACCCGGAGGTGGTGGATACGGATCGGCATCGGACCGTGACCCGACCGCTGTGGCGCAGGACGTTGCGATGGGGCTGGTGTCGCCTGAAAGCGCGACTTTGGCCTATGGCTCTGTCTGGACTGAGGCACAGGAATGACCCGCTCTCAGATGATAGGCGTCGATGTGGGCGGGACATTTACGGACGTCTTTGTGCTTGATGAGGCCACCGGCACGGCACAGGTCGCCAAAGTTCCCACGACGCGCCCGGATCAATCAGGTGGGTTTCTGGATGGTATCCGGATGAAAGTTGATGACCTTGGCACTGTTTCCGTCATCGTGCACGGCACAACGGCAGGCACCAACGCCCTTCTGGAACGCAAAGGCGCGCGGATCGGCATCATCACAACCGAAGGATTGCGCGATGTGCTTGAGATGCGCAGGCGCGACCGGCCCCGCACATGGGGGCTGCGTGGTGATTTTGTTCCCATCGTCCCGCGTGACCTGCGACTTGAAGTGTCCGAGCGCACGCTGGCAGATGGCACCATCCGCACCGCTGTCGATATTGACGCGGTAACCGCAGCCGCACGAACGCTCATGGATGAAGGCTGTCTGGCCTGTGCTGTCCTGTTCGCCAACAGCTACGCCAATCCCGAGAATGAACGTATCGCCGTCGCAGCTGTGCGCGAAATCTGGCCAAACGCGCATGTCTCAGCATCGTCCGAAATCCTGCCCGAGATTCGTGAGTTCGAACGGTTTTCGACCACCGCCCTCAATGCGTATCTGCAACCCGAGGTGTCCGGCTATATCGACCGTCTGGAGACTGCGCTGAAATTTGACGGGTTTGCCGGGGAATTCATGATCGTCCAGTCCAATGGCGGTGTGATGGATGTGGCCACCGCAGCCAAGGTTCCGGTGCGGACGGCTTTATCTGGTCCTGCCGCTGGTGTGATCGCAGCAGGCTACATCGCACAGGCGGCGGGCTTTCCCAATGTCATCACAGGCGACATGGGCGGTACCAGCTTCGACGTCTCGCTGATTGCAGATGGTCAGTCGATGCTTGCCCCGCAAACGTCCATTGATTTCGGTATGGTTGTACGGTCGCCAATGATCGAAATCGCAACGATTGGCGCGGGCGGAGGCTCTATCGCCTGGGTGGATCGTGGTGGTCTGCTCAATATCGGTCCGGAAAGTGCGGGCTCGACGCCGGGGCCCGTGGCCTATGGACAGGGAAACACCCGGCCCACCGTAACGGATGCCAACGTGGTTCTGGGACGGATCGATCCAGACAGCCCCATTGGCGGCAAGCTGAAGCGTCTTAATGTGGATGCGGCGCGGGCGGCGATTCTCGAGAACGTGGGCAAACCACTGAACCTGGATGCGCTGCAGGCGGCCGAAGCCATCCTGCGGGTCGCCAACAGCAGAATGGCGGGCGCGTTGCGACTGGTGTCCATCGAACGTGGATTCGATCCCAAGAACTTTGCTTTCCTGCCTTTCGGGGGCGGTGGGGCGCTGCATGCCGGTGCCATGTTGGCCGAGGTGGGCCTCGCTCGGGCCATTGTCCCGCGCTATCCGGGTGTCCTTTCTGCAATGGGATGCGTGATCGCCGACATGCGACAGGATTTTGTGCAGACCATCAATGCAACGCTGTCAGGGCTGGATATTGAATCGCTGACGCGCTTCATGCAGGATCATATCGACAGTGGGTATGCAACGCTTGAAGCCGCAAAAACACGGTTTGAGTCGCGCGATGTCACGTTCACACTCGACATGTCCTATCTGGGACAGACGCATACGGTCTCTGTCCCATTGGACGTCACCGTTACCGATGGTGTGGTGCGGCAAGTGACGCATGACGACATCGGCAAGGCGTTTGATGCCGCCTATCTCGGGACGTATGACCGAATTCTGAAAGGCGGAACGCGGCGTGTGATCAACCTGCGCACAGCGGTTACGGGACGCCGCCCTCGGTTCGATCTGAGCACGCTTGCCCCCGTTGGCGGCAGCGTTGAGACCGCGCGCATTGCTACACGAAAAGTGCATTTTGGTGACACATGGCACGACACTGCGATCTACAATCGCTTGTCGTTGCCGGTTGGTGCCCGTATTCCGGGCCCAGCTATTCTTGAACAACCAGATACCACTGTCTTGATCGAACCGGATCTGACCGGCTTGATAGACGAATTGGGCAATACCATTATCGAAAGGTCTGGCAGATGATCCTCGCACGCACTGCGCTGCTGATAATCGACTTGCAGAACGATTTCCTGCATCCCGAAGGCGCTTATGGACGGGCGGGGCAGGGGGCCGAGAGGATTCTTGCATTACCGGACCGCATTGCCCCGCTGCGGGATGCGCTTCGTGCGAAGGGCGGGACCTATGTTTCGGCGCAGTTTACGCTGGTGCCGGGACCGGGCGGTGAACCTCTGATTGCGCCGCATCTCAAGAAACTGCGACCGTTTCTGACCAAGGGCGATTTTGCGCCCGGTGGGTTTGGCCACAGCCTTGTCGATACGTTGGCACCCGCGGATTACACCGTCGAAAAGGTCAATTATTCGGCATTCTTCCAGACGCGGCTGGAATACATCCTGCGCGCGCTGAATATCGACACATTGATCATTGGTGGAATTGTCACCAACGGTGGCGTTGCTTCGACGGTGCGAGACGCGCATCTGCGGGAAATGCACACGATCCTGCTCTCGGACGGCTGCGCTGCGTTCAAGGAAGAGGTACACGAGGCCACATTGATTTCGCTTGGATCGGTGTCCGATGTGGTCACCTGCGCCGACGCCATCAAGATGATCGAGGCCGCATCATGACTTTGCGCGACCTCGTTTCCCGCCCTGAAATCCTTGTCGCCCCTGGGGTCTATGACGGATTGACCGCAGCGCTGGCCACGCAGGCCGGGTTCGAGGCGCTGTATCTCTCTGGTGCTGCAGTGGCTTATACCCGTTTGGGCCGACCCGATATCGGTCTGTCAACGTCAAGCGAGATGGCAGACACCATGGCGCTGATCGCCGATCGCACAGATTTGCCGGTGATCATTGATGCCGATACCGGGTTTGGCAATGCGCTCAACGCGCGCCGCACGATGCAGAGCTATGAACGTGCCGGCGCAGCAGCGCTTCAGGTTGAGGATCAGACCTATCCAAAACGCTGTGGGCATCTGGCGGACAAATCGTTGATCCCGAAAGAGGAAATGGCTGGCAAGCTGGCGGCTATGGCGGATGCAAGGCGACATGACACGTTGATCATTGCGCGCACCGACGCAATTGCCGTCGAAGGGTTTGAGGCTGCGATGGAACGTGCCGAAATGTATGTGGAGGCGGGGGCAGATGTGCTCTTCGTCGAGGCACCACGCAGCACGGACGAACTGACAACCATCACGGAACGGTTCAAAGGGCGTGTTCCCATGCTGGCCAACATGGTCGAAGGCGGAGCAACACCAATCACTCAGGCGAGCGATCTGGAGATCATGGGCTTTGACATCGTCATCTTTCCCGGCGGGATTGTGCGCGCGCTGGCCCACGCCGCACAGCAATATTATGTCTCCCTTAATACTCACGGGTCGAACAAGCCGTTCTCCAACCGCATGTTCGATTTGGACGGGTTGAACAATGTGATTGGTACGCCGGAGATGCTGGCACTTGGCCGCCGCTACGACGGAAAGGCTTGAAGGGGCTTTGACGGAACAAACGGGAGTGCGCAAAAGTTGGTGGTCGATGTGATAGGCTGAGGTTTTTGGAACCTGACAACAGCCCAAGATGCGTGCCGATGATCCGCAGGGGCTGGCCCTTGTGATGCAGATCGGTGATCAGAGCCCCGCGCGGTTCCAGCCCCGGCAGGTCGATGCGATGGACGGCATCGACCTCGGCCTGGTTGAACCGGCGGAAGGTCATCTCGGCGGTTTCGAGGCTGTGTCGCGAATACGCTGAATATCCAGCACTCAAGTTCATCAGTCGCTGACAATGCGCAACCAGCAGGTCGGACCCGATTTCGGCGGTGCGTTGCATGGCCTGATCCAACGCGTCGGGCCTGTTTTCGTGCAGGTAAAGATCCCAAAGTGAGAACAAAACCCAGAGCGCATTGACCGCCTTTTGCTGCCCGGTTGAAAACCTGGAGGTGTCCGTCTTGTTCAGTAGTCTGATCGCGTCCTGCGCAAGCCCTGCCGACGCGAACTTGTTGAACTCGAAATTCACCGAACGGACAACGGCATAAGCAGCAGACAAGCTTTGCGACAGATGCTCGAAATCCGAGGAATCGATGCCATCAAGCGAAAAATCTGCGTTCGCAACAGCGAGCGTGTTGTTCTGAACCAGCCCCTGGACGATATCTGACAGGCTCATCACCGGTTTTTTCGACGAACTCGACCAAAATCGTGACGTTGATCCATAGGTTTCGTGGAAGACGAAACTCTCGCTGTAGCGAGACACTTTCGAACGCAGCTGCTCCACATCTTTGTCTGCCGCCAAAACGATTGTCGGCATCTTCTCTGGCTCGGCTGCAGAATAATAGGACAGCAACTGCCCGAACCCGTCGGAGTCAATGCTGTTTTCAAAAACAAAGATTGCCTCTTTGCCGATTGACGCGGTTGCACCTTGCTTGTCGACACTGGCAAGCCCGCCTAGGCCGAACTCAGCTTCACCAATCTTGACCGAAGGCGCGCTGGCCACTGCGCGGGCAGCTCCGCCTGCTTTCGCAAGCGGCGTGCCGATCCACTTGTCATACTTCCGCTCCCTGATTTCCGATTTGAGTTCGGTCGCATTCAGGATCACGCGCGGCGCATAGGCGGCGTCGGTCATGGCTTTTGCCTGAAACACCTTTGCAGATGCTTCATTGGTGACATGAATGATCCGCTCGCCTGGTCTCTCAAATGTTGCTCTGGCAAGCGTGTCTAGCGAAGACATAGATAGATAATTCTCGGTTATCGTTACTCACGGGCAAACTGACGACCGTGACGCGTCGTTCAGCCTTCTCTTAACATAAACTTCATTATGCGTATTTATACTTAGTGTTGCGATAGTATATTATCGTATGTATGCTGAACTCCTGTTACGGAGGTTCCTCAGCATGCGCCATTCAGTCAAGAAGCTCCTCCCCTCGGTCGCAGTCGCTTTGAGCGTGACAGGTTTTTCGCTGTCGGGACCCGCCCGCGCGCAGACTTACCCGATCGATTGCGCGATAATCCTCTGCCTATCTGGCGGGTGGCCCGCTTCCGTCCCTTGCGCCCGGGCTCGCGCCGAATTTATCCGGCGGATTACGCCCTGGCCGGTAGAACCACCGCTGCAAATCTGGCGCTGTCCCATGGGCGCCTCCTATGAGGGCGATCGGCCATCAAACAACGCTGCCCGCATCTTTGAAGCCTTGTACCGGCCCGACAGCCGTCGACCGCTCCAATCCTTGCCAGTCGACGATCTCGTTTCCACCGACCAGGCACTCCGGCTCATTCAGGACCGCGCGGACATCGATATCAGCGGACCTGAGTTCAATTTCGTGCGGTCCATTCGGGTCTTTGATGTTCGCTATGCCCGGCAGCATGAATCCGGTCGTGACGGTGACTGCAATCGGAGCGCGACCGTGGTCCTCGGCACTTACGGGACCCAAGGCGATTTCACTTGGCAGAGGTCTTCCGTCACTGCCCTTCCTTCGACTCACGCAGGCCTTGAACGCTGGGGTGAGCATTGCCCTGGCATTTATCACAGATCCGTCTTCGTCGAGTGGCGGGACTATGAGGGCAACTATGGTTTTGAACAGGTGAACTACTAACAGCGATCGGAGATCCAGCACACATTTGCTTCGCGAGTCGTATGATTGGCGCAGAATCTTAATGCTGCATCTTCCGAAAGATGAGCGACATTCCGCAACCCAATCAGAGCGTTGTGCGGATTTCAGCCACGCTCGCCCTCGTTTACAGCAACGCTTCGCCCGAAACCATTACCAAACCAAGTCATGATTGTTTTTGTCATGATCATAGGAAACGCTCGGCTAAGATTTTGACCAATGAGCGCGTCATGAGTGATCAACCATCGGACCTTTTGGAAGCCGTTCCTGCATTCAGACTAGTGTGCCCGAATACCGGTGAGGTTGTCCGCGTCGAATATTATTGGAACAATGGCGAGGCAGGCATTTTGTGGCGCGGTG
>CALGTJ010000548.1 GCA_937901435.1 uncultured Rhodobacter sp.
AACTCAGCAAGAACAACGGCCACGTCACGAGCCGCAACTACAACAACCATTATCAAAAGCCGCGCTACAACAATCATTACCAAAAACCGCGCTACAACAACCATTATCAGAAGCCGCACCACGGCAACGTTTACAAGCCAAAGAAACAACGCAAAGTGGTTCCTTCTGCCTGCCTGCGCGTGAACAAGTCCGGGTATGGTCCCCGTCGCTATTTTGGTCAGCACTGCCTGAGAAAGAACATGCATAACGCAAACCGTCTGCCCGGTGGCTGTACCGCCAAGATCCATACCAAGCGCGGTCCAGCCTATGTTTATGCTGCACGCTGCCTGCGCAACAATGGCTGGGTCATGGGCTAAGCCCTGACAGGTCCAAGTTTGCCCAAAGCCATTTGTTCCTGGCTTTGGGTCGTGGCCCAATCCCCGGGCCACATTGCCGGGGCAGGTGCTTTTGCGGGTCGCCTGCCCCGGATCATTTCCGGATCACTTGCCGGATTTGACTTTCCCGCCCGATGGGCCTTTTGATGCGCCCATGACAAAACCAGCCCCTGATTTTCTGTTGGAAAGCGCCGCGTTCGATCGTGGCGCTTTTTACGTCTGTGGTGTCGACGAGGTGGGGCGCGGTCCTTTGGCCGGGCCAGTGACCGCCGCCGCAGTGCGTCTGGATCCGAATAACATTCCAAAAGGGCTGAACGATTCCAAAAAGCTAAGCGCCAAGCGTCGCGAGGCTCTGAGTGCCGAACTGTATGAATGCGCGGATGTCTCTGTGGCGCATGCCACTGTCCAAGAGATCGACCAGATCAATATCCTGCGCGCTTCGCATCTTGCCATGTGTCGCGCAATTGCGGGTTTGGCGGGCAGGGCAGACTTTGCGCTGATCGACGGCAATCTCTTACCCCGTGATTTGACCATCCCAGCCGCCGCAATTGTCAAAGGAGACACGCAAAGCTTGTCTATTTCGGCGGCCTCAATTGTGGCCAAAGTGTGTCGAGATTTAGTCATGGTGGACTTGGCGCAACAGCACCCCGGATATGGTTGGGAGACAAATGCCGGATATGGTACCGCAATGCATCTATCTGCGCTGCGAAATATCGGGGTGACCCCTCACCATAGACAAACTTTTAAGCCTATCCACAATATATTGTATCAAGAGAAATAACTAACCAACTGATTCAAAAAAGAATTTGACGGCGAATCAGCTTTGACTCATCTTTGGCCTCATAACGGCGAGGATACATTCGCTGGAAAACGACGCATCGCAAAAGATGCGGGGAAAGAGGCAGATATGAAAAAGACAGCGACTGGCGCAGGGTTGGACCTGCCGCTAAACCAGATCATTGCGGGTGATTGCATAGAGGCGATGAACGCCTTGCCTGCGGGGTCAATCGATCTGATCTTTGCAGACCCACCCTACAATCTGCAATTGAAATCAGACCTGCATCGCCCCGACAATTCCAAGGTAGATGCGGTGGACGATCATTGGGACCAGTTTGACAGTTTCGCGCTGTATGACACCTTCACCAAGAAATGGCTGAAAGCGGCCAAGCGCCTGCTGAAACCCAACGGGGCGATCTGGGTGATCGGCAGCTACCACAACGTCTTTCGCATGGGCGCAGAGCTGCAGAATCAGGGCTTCTGGATCCTGAACGATGTGGTCTGGCGCAAGTCGAACCCGATGCCGAATTTTCGCGGCAAACGCCTGACCAACGCCCATGAGACGCTGATCTGGGCCTCGCGCGATGAAGGGTCGAAATACACCTTTAACTATGAGGCGCTGAAATCCCTGAACGAGGGCATACAGATGCGCTCTGACTGGGTGCTGCCGATCTGCACCGGGCATGAGCGTCTCAAGAATGACGAGGGCGAAAAGGCGCATCCGACGCAAAAACCCGAAAGCCTGCTGCACCGTCTTTTGGTCGGTACGACGAACGCGGGTGATGTGGTGCTTGATCCCTTCTTTGGAACTGGCACGACGGGCGCTGTCTGCAAGATGCTGGGGCGCGATTTCATCGGGATCGAGCGTGAAGAGGCTTACCGTAAGGTCGCAACGGCCCGTCTTGAACGGATCCGCCGCTTTGACAAATCCGCCCTTGAGGTGTCCACCAGCAAACGCTCTGAACCTCGTGTGCCCTTTGGTCAGTTGGTCGAACGCGGCATGTTGCGCCCCGGAGAGGTGCTAACCTCGATGAACGGCAAGACCGCCAAAGTGCGCGCCGATGGCACGCTGGTTGCGACGGACGTCAAGGGCTCTATCCATCAGGTTGGTGCGGCTCTTGAGGGCGCGCCAAGTTGCAACGGCTGGACTTATTGGCAGTACAAGCGCGATGGCAAACAGGTGCCCATCGACCTGCTGCGCCAGCAGATCCGCGCAGAGATGCTACAGTAATACCATAAATTACAACAGTTTACCGCCGGTGCCTGTGGCCTTACCACGGCACTACCTTACCCCGCCGTCCAATCCAGACGGCGGGGCTTTTTCTTTTTGGCAGCCGGGTGGCCTTGCCCAATGTGTTTTTCGAAAACGCTATATCAGCACGTAGGTCTTGACGGATTTATCCGTCAGCATGTCGCCAATTGCCCCATCGAATGCCAGAAAATGCGGGGTTTCCAGATGCGCCTGAAAAGCGGCGGCGTCTGTGTAAAGCTCGTACAGAAAAATCTCTGCCGGAGTTTGCGGATTCTGGCACACATCAAAGCGATGGCACCCCGGTTCATCCGCCAGCGCCGCCTTGGCGTTGGTCATCAAAAGCGGCATAAAGTCATCCAGTTGATCTGGTTTGACATAAAGGGTGGCGCATACAACAAACATGGTCAGTGATCCTTATTTCGGCAGGGGAAGCGTGCCCTTGGCATAGGGCGTCCAATCGGTGATCTCGGGGTAATACCGGGCCCGCCATCTACGCACCCGCGGGTTCATCACACGCCGCCAAAGGGGCGGGATCATCGCGGCAAAGGTCATCAGCGGATAGCCGTAGGGCAGTTGCGGCGCGTCGGCCTCTGTGTGGTTTTGCAGCAGGGGAAAGCGGCGGTCGGGTTTATAGTGATGATCCGAGTGGCGTTGCAGGTTGATCAGCAGCCAGTTCGACGCCGTTTGCGCCGAATTCCACGAATGACGCGGTAGCACATGTTCATATTTTCCCTCGCCCAGATGTTTGCGCGTCAGCCCATAATGTTCGACGTAATTGGCCAGTTCCAACTGCCAGACGGCGATAAACGCCTGATAGGCAAACAGCCCAACCCCGGCCCAGCCGCCCAGAGCAAAGGCCAGCAACAGGAACGCCGCCTGCAAGCCCCAATAGCGCCAGAACGGGTTGCTTTTATCACTCCACGGCAGACCCTTGCGCGCCAGCATCGCCTGTTCGGCGCGAAACGCTGATCCATAGCTTTCGCGCAGCACACGCGGGAAAAAGCGGTGGAACCCCTCGTTATAGCGCGCACTGACTGCATCGCGCGGCGTGCCGACATAGCGGTGATGGACCAGCATATGCTCGCTGCGGAAATGACTGTATAGCACCATCGCCAACAGCAGATCGGCCAGCCCGCGTTCCAGCCGATTGCGCTGGTGCATCAACTCGTGGCTGTAATTGATCCCGACCGTGCCAGAGATGACTCCCAGCCCAAAGAACAGCGCGATCTTTTCCCAGACCGCCAGATGGGGGCTGTGGGTCACGTACCAGATACAGCCGAATATCACGACGAACTGGATCGGGAACTAGATCATCGTCACAAGGCGATACCAGATCAGTTGATCCTCTGTGGTTTCGGGATCCGCGTTCTCGTCCGTTTCGCCAACCAGCGCATCGAGGATCGAAAACAGATCCACCCCGCGCAGGGCAGCAGTAGCAGGGTCCAGCCGCCGTAGATCGCACTGATCACGGCAAGCGGGACAAGGCCCAGCGACAGCCAGAACGGCAACGCGCGCGAGAATTTGGCGACCTGTGCGGCAGGGATCATGGCCTGCTCCGATATTGTATGCTCTTGCGGGTTGTAGGCGCTTTGGGGTGTGGCATCAATTCTGCTCCAGCGTCGCAGCGGCAAGGTCATAGGCTTTGCGCATCACCGTAGGCAGATCAGAGGGCCGAAAGGCATGGTGAGGCAGAAACTGTCCCGTGGTGGGTACGGCGTCTTGTGGGACAATAGCGGTGCGCAGGCCAAGGCGCAGGTGGAAATGAGTGAAAGTGTGCAAGACCTCGGCCCCCGGATCTTGCCAGACCGCATTGAAGGGCGGCCGCTCTGTCGCGACCTCGCCCCATTCTGACCCCGGCCAACCCAGCATGCCGCCCAACAGGCCCTTGTCGGGGCGTCGCTCCAGCAACCATGCGCCATCGGCCCGTCGCGCCAGATAGGCGATACCATAGCGCGTCGGTTTCTGCTTTTTCGGCAGCTTGCGGGGCAGTTCCGCCTG
This sequence comes from uncultured Rhodobacter sp., assembly GCA_937901435.1. Next base: position 4,402 of record CALGTJ010000548.1, read on the forward strand.
CACCCCCGCCCTGCGCGCGGCGCACTCTGTCATCCAAGGGCAGATCCCGCAGGCAGGCGAGCGCGGGGTGCAGATCGTCGCACCCAAATCCATCACCGCCTGCGCATAATCCCCGGCGCGTTGTTGCGGCGTCACGTCGGCGGCGCGTTCGGTCAGCTCGGGCTTGGCGGTCGGCAGCGGTGTTTCGATATGAAACAGCCGGGACATAACACGTTCGACATTGCCATCAACCACCGTGGCAGGTTCGTCATAGACAATCGCGGCAATGGCAGAGGCGGTGTAGGGGCCAATGCCGGGCAGGCTCAGCAAGGCGTCGCGGGTGCCGGGAAACTGCCCGCCATGTTCTGCCGCGACAACGCGCGCGCATTTCAACAGGTTGCGCGCGCGGGCGTAATAGCCAAGCCCGGCCCATTCGCCCATCACATCGCCATCTTCGGCGTTCGCCAGATCGACGACCGTCGGCCAGCGGTCGGTAAAGCGCAGGAAATAGGCACGCACGGCGACAACGGTGGTTTGTTGCAGCATCACCTCTGACATCCAGATGCGATAGGGATCGGGGCGAATGCCTGCCCGACGATCCTGTGGCGACACGCGCCACGGCATCACCCGCGCATTGGCGTCGTACCAGTCCAGCAAGGCCGCGTTCAGTTCACTATAACGCAATAGTTACGCTCCTTGTTCAGGCTTTATGCTGGTGTCCGGCGTGATGCGTATTACAATAGCATTGTAGTAAGGACATTCCACCGATGAAGTCGCCCACCACCAAAGGCTATGCGCCCAAAGCGCCCTACAAGACGCCCCGCCGCCTGCGCGGGTTCGAGAGGACCAGTTCGCTGGTGCAAACGCCGATCCGCAAGGCCAGTGAAAAGCGTGGATTTGCAGAATCGCGCCTGCTGACCCATTGGATCGAGATCGTCGGAGAGGACATCGCCCGTGTCGCTCGCCCCGTAAAGGTCAGCTATTCCCAAGGCGGCTTTGGTGCGACCCTGACCGTGCTGACCACAGGCGCTCAGGCACCGATGCTGGCGATGGAAAAGGAAAAGCTGCGCGAACGGGTCAACGCGTGCTATGGCTATGCCGCAATCGCGCGTGTCCATATCACCCAGACCGCGCCGACCGGCTTTGCCGAAGGGCAGGTGGCCTTTGCCGCAGCCCCCAAGATGGAAAAACCTGTCGACCCCATATCCAAGGCAGCTGCACAACACGCCGCAGCAAACGTAACTGATGACTCTTTGCGCCGGGCGCTTGAAGCCTTGGGCGAAAATGTTCTATCCCGGACCAAATCAAGTTGAGGCATATACTATGAACCGTTGGATTTCTTACGCACTTGTTGCGGTCGTTCTGAGCGCGGGTGCGTTCTTTTATCAATCGTCGCAATCGCGCGATCTGCCGAACTTTGGCATGGCAGAGGCGCAGACGGCCGACGCGGCCGACGCGGCCGAGGTGGACAAGTCTTTGGTTGTCGAAATGGCGCTGGGGGCAGAGGATGCACCCCTGACAGTGATCGAATACGCCTCTTTCACCTGCCCGCATTGCCGTAGCTTCCACGAGAACACCTTTAAGCAGGTCAAGGCCGAGTACATCGACACCGGCAAGGTGCGGTTCATTTACCGCGAGGTTTATTTTGACCGCTTCGGTCTGTGGGCCGGTATGGTCGCGCGTTGTGGGGGGGCCGAAAAGTATTTCGGGATCTCCAGCATGATTTACAATCAGCAGGCCACATGGACCAAGGGCGAAAACCCCGGTGCGATTGCGGATAATCTGGTGATAATCGGCAAGACTGCTGGCCTGACGGGCGACGAAATTGATGCTTGCCTGCAGAACAACGCAATGGCGCAGGCCATGATCGCCGTTTACCAGGAAAATGTAGAGCGCGACGGCGTCAAATCCACGCCCAGCTTCATCATTGATGGAGAGTTGGTCACTGGCGATCAGACTTACGACTCGTTCGCGGCCATCCTAGACGCCAAGCTGGCCGACTAAATGCCGGCGCCTCTGGCCGGTCTGAAGGTCGTTGAACTCGCACGGATTTTGGCCGGCCCCTGGGCCGGTCAAACGCTATGTGACCTTGGCGCAGATGTGATCAAGGTCGAAAGCCCCGAGGGTGATGACACCCGCAAATGGGGCCCTCCGTTCATTGAGCGGGGCGAGGATAAATCCGCCGCCTATTTCCACAGTTGTAACCGTGGTAAACGGTCTGTCGCAGTGGATTTTCGCACGCCCGAGGGGCAAGAATTCGTGCGCGATCTGGTCAAGGGCGCGGATATCCTGATCGAGAATTTCAAGGTGGGCGGGCTGGTCAAATACGGTCTGGATTACGCCTCGCTGCGCGAGATCAATCCGGGGCTGATCTATTGTTCGATCACCGGTTTTGGCCAGACCGGCCCCTATGCGCATCGCGCAGGCTATGATTTTATCATCCAAGGCATGTCCGGCCTGATGTCCATCACCGGCGAGGCCGATGGTCAGCCGCAAAAGGTCGGCGTGGCGGTCACCGACATCTTTACAGGTCTCTATTCGGTCACGGGTATCCTTGCCGCGCTCTATCAGCGGTCTGTGACGGGCGAGGGGCAGCATCTGGATGTTGCCCTGTTCGATGTGGCCACCGCGATCACCGCCAATCAGGCGATGAACTATCTTGCGACTGGCGACGCGCCCATGCGGATGGGCAACGCACACCCGAACCTGACGCCTTATCAGGTGTTTGACTGCTCTGACGGCTGGATCATCATCGCGACGGGCAATGACGCGCAGTATCAGCGGCTGTGTGGTTTGCTGGGGGTCAAGGATATGGCGACCGCGCCAGAATTCCTTACCAACGCCGACCGCGTCCAGAACCGCGAAGAGATGACGCAGCGGTTGACCGAGGCTACAAAACGTTTTTCCAAGGCCGATCTGCTGGCTGCTTGCGAGGGGCAGGGCGTGCCCGCAGGGCCGATCAATGACATGAAAGAGGTCTTTGACGACCCACAAATCCAGCATCGCGGCATGCAGATGTCGATTGACGGGGTGCCTTCGGTCCGCGCGCCGCTGTTCTTTTCAGGGGCAGACCTGTCGATGGATCAGCCCTCGCCAAAGCTGAACGAGCATGGCGATGCGATCCGGGCAGAGGTCAAGAACGGTTGACGCCTGCTTTGACCAGCATGGCGTCAATCACGCTCCAATCGTCGATGTGCAGTCGCACAGGCAGCGTCAGCACCTTTTGACGAAAGCTGTCCGGCAGGCGCACTGCGTCCTTTTCAGTCGTCACAAGCTGCGCGCCCAAAGCGGCGGCCTCTAGTTCCAGCCGTTTCATCAGCGCATCGGTCAGAGGCTGGTGGTCGTCCAGCGCCTCGGCGCGCACCAGATCGGCCCCCATCCCGCGCAGCGTGGCAAAGAATTTTGCCGGATTGCCGATCCCCGCAAAGGCGAGCGTGCGCAAGCCCTGCCAATCCATCCCCGTCTGTAACGGGTCCAGATGACCGCGCACCCTTGGTGGGCTTTCCCATGATTGCACAAACCGCGCCTGCTGTGCCTCTGGCCCGATGGTCAGGACACAATCGGCGCGCATCAGGCCGACCCCAACAGGTTCGCGCAAAGGCCCCGCAGGCAAAACGCGTTGATTGCCAAAGCCTTGGCCCGCATCCACCACGATGATCGAGGCGTCCTTGGTGACTGAAGGATTCTGAAACCCGTCATCCAGCACGATCACCTGCGCCCCGGCGGCCTCTGCCGCTTGCACCCCGGCGGCGCAATCCTTGGCGATCCAGACCGGGGCAAAGGCAGACAACAATAAAGGTTCGTCCCCGACCTGCGCGGCATGATGCTGGCGTTCGTTTACGCGCAGTGGGCCGGTTTCCGACCCACCATAGCCGCGCGAGACAACATGCACGTCTGGGTCGCGTAGATGATTGATCAAGGCGATCACGGTTGGGGTCTTGCCCGTTCCACCGATATTCAGATTGCCGACGCAAATGACCGGAACCGAGGCGCGATAGCCCGGTTTTGCCACGCGTGCCGCCGTCGCGCGGGCGTACACCATCGCCAAGGGCGACAAGGCGCGCGCCTGCCAGCCGGGCCTGTCCGGTGGGTTCTGCCAGAAACCGGGCGGGCGCATCACATCGCCTCGCGCTCTTCAAGGGCGGTAAAGATCATGTCGCGGACCCGGTCCGTCACCTCTGCGCCGGACGAACAGACCATCCATGCCTCATGCGCCAGACGCGCCGCCACATCGGGCGACAACAAGGCGTCCACCGCCTCTGACAATTCGCCGCCGTCGCGCACCTGAAGGCAGGCAGAGGCCTCTCCGAGCTTTGCATAGGCGCGGCGGTAGTTCGCAACATTGGGCCCATGAATGACCGCAGACCCCAGCGCGGCGGCCTCGTAGGGGTTCGCCCCTCCGTCCGCGCTCAGAGAGCGGCCAAGAAACGAGATCGGTGCAAGCCGGAACCACAGCCCCATCTCTCCCTCAGAGTCTGCGATGTAGATCTGGGTCTGCGGCTCTGGTTCTTCGCCATTGGACCGTAGCGCGACGGTATGACCAAGGGCCGCCAGCTCTGCCGCAAGTGTTGGGCCATCTTCCACTTGATCCGGTACGATGATCAGCAACAGGCGATGCGAGCGGCGCTGTGCGAGAACATGCGCCTTCAGGATCGGCTCTATCTCGGGGGCGGTGGCATGGGCCGCCAGCCAAACAGGACGCGCAGCAAGCGTTGTGGCGATCGCGTCGCGCTCTCTTTCGTTGCAACTGAGTGCGGGCGTGCCCTCTTCGAGATAGCCGACAACCTCTATTTTCGGGGGCAAGGCGCCCAGCCGTTTCAGTGCATCGGCAGAGTCCTGATCTCCTGCGAGGATCCGCTCGAACCGGGTCAGTAACGAACCGGACATCCCCGGCAACCAACGCCACGCCTGTACGTCCGGACGCGCCGTGCGGGCGTCGATCAGATACATGGGAATGTCGCGCTCTGCCGTCTGGGTGATCAGAACAGGGCGCAAATCGGTCTCTGTCCAGATCGCCACATCCGGGGTCCATGCGTCCAGAAACTTGCGCACCGCGGGCAGGGTGTCGTCCGGCGCAGCCTGCGACAGAACACCGGGCGTCATCGGTTTTCGGCGCGGGTCGGATGTGGTCATCAGATACGTCACATCCTCGCGCTCTATCTGCATCCGCGTGACAAGTTCCCGCGCGCTTATCCCGTGGCGATCCGTGCCGGTGTGAAACCAGATCAGCGGTCCCTTGGGACGCAACTCTGTCGGATAGCCTTGCCGCTCTGCCTCTCGTATCTGGCTCTCGACCCCGTCAGCAGAGGCGCGCTTTGTGGCGCGGTCGCGCCGGGCGCGGGTCGCAAGATACAGGGCAAGGGACAGGGATTTCGCCATGGCGCGGGCTTAGATCGCAGGATCTTCAATCACCGAACCCTCGGCCTCTTCATCGCGCAGCCGATGCAGATGAGCGATGAAATAGCGCATATGGGCGTCGTCCACCGTGCGCTGGGCGGCCGATTTCCACGCATCATAGGCGCTGGCATAGTTGGGGAAGATACCGACGATGTCGATGTTTTCCACGTCCTTAAAGGCGGTCTTGGTCGGGTCGATCAATTCGCCCCCAAAGACAAGATGCAGGCGTTGAACCATGGGACTCTCCTGATTTTTGCGGTGCTGCTACCAAAAACGCCGGGCGGCAGCCTGTGAAATGTTTTTTCAGCGTGACGAGGCCAGCGAGCGGACTCATCAGAGCCGGTCGAGCACCTCTGCATGAAGCGCCGCGTTGGTGGTCAGAACACCACTGGTCTTGGCGCGTTTGGAATTGAACAGCAAAGGCGCGCCCAGTCTGTCGGTGATTTGCGCGCCTGCCTCTGCCGCGATCAGCGCCCCCCCGGCAATGTCCCACTCCCACGCATCGCGCAGGGTCAGCATCACGTCAAACCGCCCGTCCGCGATCAGACACAGGCGATAGGCCAGCGAGGGGCGAAAATGCCGATCAAACGCAGGCACGCTGCCACGCCAGTGCTGTGGATCAAGATTACCCTTTGGGACAAGGATTGTCGCCCCATCCGCCAGCCTGCGCGTGCCACAGGAAATCGCCTCACCATTCAGCGTCGCGCCCTGACCCAAGGCTGCGGCATATAGCTTGTCTCGCGCGGGCAAATAGACGACAGCCGCCGTAGGTTGGCCATTCTCGACCACGGCCAGCGAATGGGCCCATGTCTCTTGCCCGTCCACGTAACTGCGGGTGCCATCGATGGGATCGACGATAAACACACGGTCTTGCGACAGGCGCTCTGGCGTGTCTTCGGTCTCTTCGCTCAGCCAGCCATAGCCGGAGCGCGCGCGCATCAACTGTTCTTTCAGAGCCGCATCAACCGCCAGATCGCCTTCACTCACCGGGCCAGCCCCATCGGGTTTGTCCACGACCCTCTGATCGCTGCGCCAATAGCGCAACGCAATTTTTGACGCCGCTTTGGCCGCGTCGATCAACAGGGGCAAATCATGCGCCGGCAAGGGTCAATCCTTCGACCAGCAGCGAGGGAACGACCCGCGACAGATGCAGGCGCGCGTCATTGGCGGGGATGATCGTCATCAGCATGTCGCGCAGGTTTCCGGCCAATGTGCATTCGTTCACCGGATAGGTGATTTCGCCGTTCTCAACCCAAAACCCGCTGGCCCCGCGCGAATAATCGCCCGTCGTGGCATTGATCGAACTGCCAATCATCGATGTCACCAACAGGCCCGTGCCCATATCGGCCAGCAAGTCTGCCCGGCTCTTGTCGCCTTGGGTCAACGCGATGTTGGACAGGCTGGGACTGGGCGGCGAGGACGTCCCGCGCGATGCGCTGCCGGTGCTTTGCATGCCCAACTGGCGGGCGGTGCCAAGGTCCAGCGTCCAGCCCTGCAACACGCCATCGCGGACGATATCGCGCGCAATCGCGGGCAGGCCCTCGGCGTCAAAGGGCTTGGAACTGGTCGCGCGCGCCCGCAAGGGATCTTCGTGGATCGACAGACTCGCTGGCAGCACCTGTTGGCCCATCGCATCGCGCAACCAAGAGGCCCCGCGCGCAATCGCAACCCCGTTGATTGCGCCCAGCAGATGCCCGATCAGACTATTTGCAACCCGTTCGTCATAGAGAACCGGAAAGCTGCCGGTGGGCGGTTTGCGAGCGCCTGACCGCGCCAAAGTACGCTCGGCGGCTTTCTGGCCAATCGCTTCTGGGGTTTCCATATCGCTGCCATGAATGCGGAAATCACCGTAGTAATCCCGCTCCATCTTGGTGCCGTCGCCGGTGATGGCCACGCAGGAATTGGCGTGGCTGGTGCGGCTGTATCCGCCGACAAATCCATTGCTGGCTGCCAAATAAATGTTGCGCCGCCCATAGGCCGCCGAGGCAGAATCGATCTTGGAAATGCCCTTGACGCCAAGCGCCGCAGCCTCGGCCTGCCGCGCCATTTCCTGCAAACCTGCAGCGGCTGGTTCATCGTTTGGATCTACCAGATCCAGCGCGCCAAGATCCCATGACGTTGCCAATTGGTCAGGGTCGGCCAACCCGATATGCTTGTCCTCGGGCGCTTCGCGGGCCATCGCCACAGCCCGCTCTGCCATGGTCGTTATCGTACTTGGGCTTACATCCGAGGCCGAGACACAGGCCTGCCGCTTGCCGATCAAAACGCGCAAGCCGATGTCGATCCCCTCGCTGCGTTCCGCCTGCTCCAGCTTGCCATCGCGCACGTCGATGGAAATCGAAGTGCCATCTACGGCAATGGCGTCGGCATCACTCGCACCAGCTTTGCGGGCGGCGGTCAGCAGATCTGCAGTCAGGTCTTGAAGGGAAGGCGGCATGGGGCCTCGACAGGTTAGGAATGTTCCCCTGAGGTAGTCCCGATAGCGCAGAGGTGCAAGGCATGGCGCTCGTCTTAGATCGGTGCGCGCCCAACCGCACCGAAGGTGCCAGACAGGCGCGCCCCTTTTGGGGCGCACAATTTGGTCAAAACCCTTCGGATCAAAGGCAGACGATCAGCAGAGCGCATGACGGGCCGGATCCAGAGCCCTCAAAAAGAAATGCCGCCGCAACCTGCGACGGCATTTCCAAAAAATATCAGGGCGTCAGTTTATTGAATGCGCTGACCATTGGCAGAGATGCTGCCCTCTGCGCCGTTGATCTCGATTTTCGAGGTCAGCGTATCTTCGCCTTCGGGACGGGCAAACATGCCCATCATCATCCGGCCCATCATGGCCTGATCTTCTGGCAGAAGGCCCATCGCAACCAGCTTGTCGATCAACGCATTTGCACCGACCAGTTTCAGGTCCAGCGCGCCTGTCGGGGCAGGCATCCCGTCAAAGGTTTCCAGATCGCTGTTGTCAAATGTGAACCCCCCGTTACCGGTCAGTTCTGCGCCTGCGATGGCCAGAACGATCTGGTTGATATCCAGGCTGTGCAGTTCGGCGGGCATTTCAGAATCGACTTCCATCATCGACTCTGGATTGAAGAGATCAAACAACAGGCTTGCCGTTCCGACCGCGTCAATGATGAACGTCGCAGGCGTCCGTGGCAGTTGTACGGCCGGGTCGATCATCCCCCAGATCATGTCGCTGACCGACAGATCCGCCAGCGTGATGTTCAAAGCGTAATCCTTTGGCTCTTCGCTGGCCGAGGCTGGCACCAAAAGGCTGAACCCGATTTCACCCATTGATGCGGCAATTTCCGGCAGCGGAATTTCAGAGCCGGACATGGTGAAATCCAACCCGGTATTTCCAACAGCGTAAGAGATCGCATCGTTGCTGACGCCCACTTCCAGCAGGCCTGTTTCGGCGGTGCCAGAGGCGGCGAATGCATCGCGACGGTCTTTGAAATCGATGCTGAACACATGTGCGCCATGGCTCATGTTCACGGCTGTGCTTGCGCCTGCTGCGAATAGCGCCATCATTTCTTCTGGCTCGGCGGCATACATCAACGAGCCGACAGATTCGATTGCCACGTCGGTGAAGTCAAAGCTTGCGACAACCTTGCCCTCGCCCCCTTCGGGTTCGTTCATGTCAAGGGATACCAGCATTTTGGCAACGGTCATCCCGCTGTCCATCATGGGAATGTCGCCTTCGGTGATGACATAGCTGCCAACCGCATCCGTCATCGACAGGCCGGCAACGATTTCAACCGGCTCGCCGTCGATAACCAAAGAGGTCACGGACATACTGATGCTTGGCGCCGTAAAGTCATAGCTGACTGTGCCGTCGCCGCCAGAGGCGGTCATGGAAATGTCAGGCTGCGCAACAGTAAGCACGGCCTCGACATCATCCGCGCCGTCGGCAGAGGTGACTGCCATCGTATAGCTGGGCGACATGGTCATCACGACCGAACCGTCTGCCTGATCCACAAAGGTGATGTCACCGATGTTGCCAGAGATCGAGATTTCAGGGGTGACCATTCCGATCTGAAGATCGGAAATCGTCAAGGTATCGCCTGACTGGACTTCGGATCCGGGCGTAAATGTCTGCCCCGTTCCCTGTGCGATGGATTTCCAGTTGTTCCAGACGTCAGCGCCTGTCACATCGGCAAAAGCCGTGTTTGCGAGAGCAAGAAGAATAGCTGTGGTGCCGCTAAGGGCCATCCGTTGTGTCATTGTAACCTTCCGGGATAATAATGAATAATACGAGCATCCAGTGGGTATGTAGCAGCGTCAAGGTAGTAGATGCTAGACTTCATGCGCTAGATTTCGGCTTACGGCAAGAATTTACAGGAGATAGGCATGACCCTGACCGGCAAAACAGTGATGATAACAG
>CALGTJ010000549.1 GCA_937901435.1 uncultured Rhodobacter sp.
TGCCGCTGCCGCAGGGACAGGGATCGTTGCGGCCAAGTTTGTCAGGTGTCTTTGTGAGGGCCTCTGTCCAGGGGGCCACACGTAAGGCGTTGTCAACTTTGCGGGTCTTCTGCTGGATGAGAAACTCATCGGTATAACAGTGCCATTTCGACAACTCATCGATGGCATTGGTGATCAGGGCCTTCTGGTAACGACGGTTTGCGGGGGAAACACCTTCGTTGAGGGAGGCCTCCAGATCCTCGAGGAAATGCCCGAAGTCGCAATACTCTTTCGGGATCAGGCCCTGGTCGAAAACCTCGCGCACGGCCTCGGACATATCCTCGAGTCCGAGGGCGGCAATAGCGTCCATCCAGCCAGTGAGGAGGTCTACGGGTGCCTTGGGACAGCGTTGGCGAAAGGTCCGGAAATAATTCTCGATCACCGGGCGTTCAGCGGGGTGCAGTTGCGCTATCAAGACGAGAGCATTCATCAAGGACAGACGCGCGAATTCGTCAGCCTTCCTGTCCTCGATCGCGTCGAACACGGGCTGCAGGTCACCGTCGAATGTTCCAGCGATGACGCGAAAGCTTGTTTCGGTGACAGCGTCCCCGAGGAGATGGTCGATGACCTTGGTAGGACGACGGAGCATCTGAACCAACGGGCGATAGGCACGAGGATCCTGCCATTCGCCCAGCATGTGGAAGATCGGAATAAAAGCCATCAGATCAGCGTCTTTCATCGCTGGGATAGGCTGATGTGCGAGGCGGGTTACGAGATCGACGAAGACTGGCGCCATTTCTTCGCGCCGGGTGCCTGCTTCGGCCATGGCGGTTTTCGGAAAAATGTCGTCGCGCGCGAGATCGCGCATGATTTCGGTCGGGGTCATGGTTTTGCCCTCACTCGGGATTCGGTTGGCTAAATGAAACATATTCGTAGGATAGGTCAATTCAGATGCCGACATTGACGGAACTCCTTAGTCGCCGCGAGACCTTGGCTGTTCAGCGTTCCTCTGGCGTGGCCCGCGTCAGCTATGACGGCAAAACCGTGGATTACCGCAGCGTGGCTGAAATTGACCGGGCCATCGAGGCACTGGACCGCGAGATCGCTGCCGCCGAGGGGCGGCGCATCGTGCGCCATGTGCGCATAACGACCTCAAAGGGGCTATGATCCATGGGCCTGTTTGATCGATTCCGCCGACCAGCCCAAGGCGGCCCTGCAGCCGTGCGCGCGCGTCTTGAGGGTGCAATGTCCAAACGCCGGTTGCGGGGCTGGAACCCACCGCTGGAAAATATCAACTCACTGGTCGCCTCAGGTGGCCCGAGGTTGCTGGCCCGTGCCCGGGAACTGGTGGTCACCAATGGATATGCGGCGAATGCCTGCGAGGCCTTTGCGTCCAACATGGTGGGGGACGGTATCAAGCCCTCATTGCTGATCGCGGATGCCAAATTACGCGATCAGGTTCAGCAGCTTTGGCTGGCCTGGACGGATGAGGCGGATGCCGATGGCTTGACTGATTTCTACGGTCTGCAGGCCATGGTGGCGCGCGAGATGTTCGTCGCAGGCGAGTGCTTCGTGAGAATGCGCCCGCGTCGTGCTGTGGATGGCTTACTGGTGCCGCTGCAAATGCAGCTGCTGCAATCGGAAATGCTGCCGTTTGAGAAAACTGGCCCGGCCGCAAATGGCAATCGCATCCGCTGCGGCATCGAGTTTGACCTGATCGGGCGGCGCGTTGCCTATCACTTCCGCCGCAGCCACCCGGGCGACAGCACCGATCAGCGCGTGGCGGTGCCGGAAACCGTGCGTGTTCTGGCCGAGGATGTGCTGCATATCTATCGACCCATCGATGCTGGCCAAATCCGCGGACTGCCGCATGTGGCCCCGGCCATGGTGCGTCTGTTTCTGCTTGATCAGTATGACGACGCGGAACTCGACCGCAAGAAGACGGCAGCGATGTTTGCGGGCTTCATCACCAAGACAGCACCAGAAGACCCGATGATGGGCGAGACCGAGTCCGATCTCGACGGTGCTGCGATGGCGAGCCTTGAGCCCGGCACGATGCAGGTGCTGCTGCCGGGCGAGGACGTGAAGTTCTCAAGCCCTGCCGACGTAGGCGGCGGCTATGAGGCGTTCCAGTATCGCACACTTCTGGCCGTCTCGGCCTCGCTGGGGCTGCCGTATCATCTGGTCACTGGCGATGTGCGGCAGGCCAACTATTCGAGCCTGCGCGCCGAATTGGTCGAGTTCCGCCGCCGCGTGCAGCAGTTGCAGCACGGGGTGATCGCGCATCAGCTCTGCCGACCCGTATGGGCGCGCTGGCTGGAGACGGCGCAACTGGCGGGCCGGTTGGACCTGTCTGATCCTGCGGCTGCGCGGATGGTTCAGTGGATCCCGCCCCGCTGGGACTGGGCCGACCCGCTCAAAGACATACAAGCGCAGGTGCTGGCCATGGAGGCTGGTATCACATCGCGGCGCAAGGTGGTCGAAGCCACGGGCTACGATGTCGAAGAGGTCGACCGTGAGAACGCAGCCGATGCCGCGCGCACGAAGCAGTTGGGGCTCAGCTACAGAACCAGCCCCGGCGAGACCCAAGGTGCGCGGGCAACACCTGCAGGGCGGCCTAATCCGAGTGACGGGGCCGCCGGCGAGAATGGCGACAATGGCGAGGATGCGGCTGCGACCGATCCCGCTACCAAACAGGAGTAACACCATGAACAGTTGGTACACGATCCGTGCCCGGGCAACGGGCGCGGAAGTGCTGATCTATGACGAAATCGGTGCCTACGGCGTTTCGGCCAAGGGGTTTCTGGCCGAGCTGGGGGCGCTGCCAGATGATGCCCCCATTGATTTGCGGCTCAACAGCCCCGGTGGTTCAGTCTTTGATGCGGTGGCCATCTACAATGCGCTGACCCGCCATTCTGGCACGATTACGGTCTGGATCGACGGCATTGCCGCCTCGGCTGCGAGCTACATTGCCATGGCGGGCGACGAGATCGTCATGCCGGAAAACGCTTTCCTGATGATCCACGATCCGAGTGGCATCGTCATGGGCACGGCCACAGACATGCGTGATATGGCAGGAACGCTGGATAAGATCGCGGCCAGCATGACGCGGGGATACGCCGCCAAGTCTGGTAAACCCGAGGATGAGATTGCAGCCCTGCTGTCGGCCGAGACCTGGTTTGACGCAAAGGACGCGCTGGAAGCAGGTCTTGCCACGCGCATGGCCGAGCCTGTGCGCATCGCCGCCAGTTTCGACATTGGCCGGTTTCGCAACGCACCGCCTGAACTGGTGGAGGCGGTCGAGACAGACAGCGCGCCACCCGGGTCCAACATCGTTGGAGACGACAACGATGTGGAGGGCCGTGACGCTGCGCCAATCGTACCTGATCCCGCGACCAAGATTCCCGTCGGGAACGTTGATCCGGTGGCTACAGCCGACGTTACATCGCGTTCAAGTGGGCAGAGCGGGGGTGTTGCAGACGGGAACACCCCCGCAAGCGTGGTGGAGAGCTGGGTTGCAGCCGCCAACGCACTACCCGACGCACTACCCGACGCTGGGGCGATCCGCGCCGAGGCCATCGCCCATGCGCGCGCGGTGATCGACCTCTGCCGCCTTGCGGGCCAGCCGCAAATGGCTGGGCGGTTCCTTGAGGAAGACGCCAGTCTCGACGCAGTGCGCGCCAGCCTGCTGGACGCAAAGGCCGCAGCCACGCCGCAGATCAGCCCCCATCATCCGCAACCCGGGCCCAACCCCACGACGCACCCCTGGGGCGATGTCATTGCCCGTACCTTCAAATTGAAAGGATAATCTTACATGACCATATTGACCGAAGGGCCTCATCACGGCGGCTTCCTCGTTTGGGAAGTCTTGCGCGATTACACCCGCGAAACCGTGACCCTCGCATCTGGCACAGGCAAGCTCGCGCCCGGCACCGTGCTGGGCAAGATCTCGACGGGTGGTAAATACACGGCCCTCGCACCCACCGCTTCTAATGGCAGCCAGAATGCCGCTGGCATCCTGTGGGGTGCGGCTGATGCGACTGATGCAGATACCCCAGGTGTTGCGGTCATCCGCGGCCCTGCCATCGTGAACAGTCACGAGATTACCTTCCCCGAGGGTGCCACTGCGGCCCAGATCACGACCGCCACCACGGCACTGGCCGCGCTTGGCATCATCCTGCGCTGATCGCGCGCAGCTTTCCCTGTTCCCGTCAAATATAAAGGAGGCTCCCTGTGGCCACCATGGACATCTTTGAAGGCGACGCCTTCTCCATCATCGAGCTGACACGCGCGCTCGAAAACATTCCCTTCAAACCGGCCATCCTGTCAGGTGCGAGCCTCTTTGGCAGCCGCGGCGTGCGGCAACGCACCGTTATGATCGAAAGCCGCGATGGCACGCTGTCGCTGATCCCGTTCT
>CALGTJ010000550.1 GCA_937901435.1 uncultured Rhodobacter sp.
AGTCACCCAGGACGCTACTCCAGAAAATCGCCGTCAGATATTGCAATTGTCAACAAACTTGATATCGAAATTGATATGAACATTCGGCGACCTCATCTTCCCTCTACGCCGCTCTCTGTCAGACTTCTTGAAATCAATAGTATATTCGGGAAATCGAAAAATTCGATACCTCCATAAAAACAATTCGTTTCCTTGATTTAAATCAATCCAATACCTTCATTGGTGGCTGGCCTTTCAGAGGAAACAAAAATGAAGAAATATATAACTTCAACGCGCTTGGCCGCAGATATCGGCGGGACGTTTACGGATATCGTACTTGAAACTCCAACGGGCCTTTTTACGGCAAAAGTGCCGACAGACACGGTGCAGCCAGAACTGGGCGTTTTGGCTGGCGTTGAAGTCGTTTTGAGCGATGCTGGAATCACTTCAGCTGACGTCGATATCTTCATTCACGGCACAACTTTGGCGACCAACGCGCTGATTGAGCGGAAAGGCGAAAAGACGGCTCTGATCACCACAGAAGGGTTCCGCGACAGTTTGGAGATTGCCTATGAGAGCCGGTTCGACCAGTTCGATTTGATGATCGACAAGCCTGAACAACTGATTCCGCGCAACCTGCGTTTCACAGTCAAAGAGCGCATGGATGTGCGTGGGAACGTCCTGATTGACTTGGATGAAGCGGCTGTTGTTGCCCTAAGTGATAGGTTGAATGCAAAGGGCATAGGCGCGGTTGCTATCGGTTTTCTCCACTCTTACGCCAACTCAAAGCACGAACAACGGGTGCGCGACCTTTTGATCGCACAAGGGTGCAAAGCCGAGATCACACTTTCCAGCGATGTCTGCCCCGAAGTCCGCGAGTATGAACGTCTGATGACAACGGCCTGCAATGCTTATGTTCAACCGATCATGGCGCGGTATCTGCGCGCGCTAGAGGTCGCGTTTCATGACAAAAACTTTACCTGCCCGATCTTCCTGATGACCTCTGGCGGTGGCATGACCACATTAGAGAGCGCCATTAAATTTCCGATCCGGCTGGTGGAATCTGGTCCTAGCGGGGGTGCCATTTTGGCTGCGCGGATCGCACAGCAATTAGATGAATCGAAAGTGCTGTCGTTTGATATGGGCGGAACAACTGCAAAGATCTCGTTGATCGAAGACTTTAAGCCAAAGACGGCCAGAAATTTCGAGATTGCCCGCTCGGCCCGTTTCCAAAAAGGCAGCGGCATGCCGGTGCGTATTCCGGTGATCGAGATGATTGAGATCGGCGCAGGCGGAGGATCAATTGCGCATGTGGACCAAGTTGGTCGCCTCAATATCGGGCCGGAAAGTGCTGGCGCTTTGCCGGGTGCGGCTTGCTATGGCAAAGGTGGGACAAAGGCGACAGTCACAGATGCGAATCTGCTGCTTGGACGCGTCGATCCAGACGCTTTTGCCGAAGGAAAGATGAGGTTGAACACCAAGGCCGCTGAGGACGCGATGACCCAAGATGTCGGCCAGCCACTTGACATTTCCGCACATCAAGCCGCGTTCGGCGTTACCGAAATGGTCGAAGAAAACATGGCGAATGCTGCGCGCATCCACAGCGTTGAACACGGTGTTGATCTGTCGCATTTCAGCATGATTGCCTTTGGCGGTGGCGGGCCGCTGCATGCCGTTCGGTTGGCCGAGAAACTGGGAATGAACCGTGTTATCGTGCCGGCGAACTCCAGTGTCGGGTCCGCTTTGGGGTTTCTGAGCGCTCCGATTTCTTATGAGGTGGTGCAAAGCCTGTATACCACGCTGACGGATTTTAATCTGGCGCGGGTGAATGATGTGCTGAGCAGTATTTCAGCGCAGGCGCATGAGATCGTTGTTGCAGGGGCAAAGGATACCGAGTTAGTTGAAAGCCGCACCGCCTTTATGCGCTATGTTGGGCAGGGCCATGAGATTCAGGTGCCAATCCCAGCACGCGGGCTGACAGCGGCAGATATCGCAGCGATCAAATCTACTTACGATAGGTGCTACCGTCAGCTTTATGGGCGTTTGATCCCTGGCAGGGACATTGAAGTCCTGTCATGGTCGGTGGTGGTTTCAACACATGTCGAGGCACCTTTGGCTTTATCGGAGGCACCTGAACCCAACACCGCAGTACCTTCAGGGGTACGTGCTGTGTCCGTACCTACGCAAACAGGTTTCCAAACAGTGCCCACATTCTGGCGTCCTGACCTGAAATCAGGAGACACCCTGCGCGGACCTGTCCTTGTTGAAGAACCGCAAACCACAACATTCGTCACCGGACATTTTTCGGGCCACTTGGATGGAAAAATGAATTTGATATTGGATAGGATCGCACCATGACCGACCGGCAACTGAGCGTGATCGAGCTGCAAATTCTTTGGAACAGGCTCATAGCGATTGTGGAAGAACAGGCGCAGACACTCATGCGCACAGCCTTCAATCCTATTGTACGCGAGTCCGGTGATCTGTCTGCGGGTCTGTTCGATCTAAAGGGACGTATGATTGCGCAGGCTGTCACAGGTACGCCGGGGCACGTGAATACCATGGCAAATTCTGTACGGTACTTTCTAGATAAATACCCATTAGAGGATATGCACCCCGAGGACATCTATCTGACCAATGATCCGTGGAAAGCAGCGGGTCATCTGAACGATTTCATGCTGGTGCGCCCCTGTTTCCATCAAGGTGTTTTGATTGGGTTCACTTCGTGCACCAGCCACCTTGCTGACCTTGGCGGGCTTGGCTTTGGCCCTGACGGTTCTGACGTGCTCGACGAAGGGTTGTTTGTTCCCATTTTTAAACTGGTCAATGCAGGTAAGCTGGACGAGACCTTCATGACCATCCTCAAAGCAAACAGTCGCGTGCCCATCGAGGTGGAGGGCGATACATATGCCCTGATGACCTGCGTTGAATGTGGCAGCAGGCGCACATCCGAATGCTTGGCCGACATCGGGATCACCGATCTTGTCCAGATATCCGACTACATCATCGACACCTCCCGCGAGCGTACCCGTGATCTGATCAATAAACTGCCCAGAGGAACCTACCATTACGAGATGCGCGTCGATGGCTACGACGAACCGCTTGATCTGGTTGCGGCAATGACCATTTCGGACGGTGAAGTTATAGTTGATTTCGCAGGCTCCTCTGGCCGCTCGGCCAAGGGCATTAACTGTCCTTTGAACTATGCCAGTGCCTATGCGTGTTTTGCTCTGAAATGCGCGCTTGCCCCCGATATTCCAAATAACGAAGGCGCGCTAGCACCATTGGTCATAAAAGCCCCTGAAAACAGCATCACAAACGCGCAGTATCCCGCCCCTGTGGCGATGCGGCATGTGGTCGGACAGCTTTTGCCCGATGTGGTGTTCGGATGCTTGCACCAAGCGGTGCCGGGCCTTGTTCCAGCTGAGGGCACCTGTTGTTTGTGGGACCTGCCGATGCGCGGCGGGTACTCCGTCAACACAGATGCCAGCAAAACAAAATTCGCAACCGAACTCGTCCACAACGGTGGCACGGGAGGGCGCCCGAGCAAGGATGGGTTGTCAGCCACCGCATTCCCCAGCGGGGTCATGGGGTCTCTGGTCGAGATCACGGAAAGTGTCTCTCCCCTGATTATTTGGCAGCGCGAATACCGCCAAGATTCCGCCGGGGCTGGCGAGTTTCGCGGAGGCTTGGGGCAAGTTTTGGAAATATCGAGCAGCGAGGATGCTCCGATTTCACTGTTTGCGGCGTTAGACCGCATCAATCACGCCCCTCGTGGTCGAGAGGGCGGCAAAAATGGCGAACTTGGATCTTTAACACTGAGTAACGGGACAAAACTGCGCCCCAAAGGTGAGCAGATAATTCCCGCAGGACAACGATTGACAGTCTTAACCCCAGGCGGCGCAGGCTACGGCGATCCAAAGGACAGAACGCCCGAACGCATTGCACAAGATATCGACTTTGGCCTCATCAGCGCCGATGCTGCGGCTTCAGATTATGGTCACCGACCAGGCGAGGAGGAACAAAAATGAACAAGAAACTGCACCCTGAAACCCTCGCAGCGACTGGGTTAGGATGGATCGATCCCGAAACCGATGCAATGGCGGCCCCCCTGCGTCCATCCACATCATTCTTGCGCGACCCAACAGATTTGGACCGTACAGGCCGCATGTTCACGCGTGACGACAACCCTACCTTTGCGCAACCTGAGGCCTTGATAAATGCACTGGAAGGCGGTGCAGGTTGCCTGCTGTTCGCGTCAGGCATGGCAGCGATCACGTCTGTTTTTCAACGACTCGCTCCCGGCGATCATGTGATTCTGCCGAAACTCGTCTACTCAGGCCTGCGCGACTGGATGAACACGCACGGGCTGCGTTGGGGGCTTGAGGTCACCTATGTTGACGCATGCACAGCTGCGGGTGTCGGCGCAGCGATCCAGCAGGGTAAAACCAAAGTCATCTGGCTGGAAACTCCCAGCAATCCGACTTGGGCAATCACCGATATAGCGGAAGTGTCTGCCGTTGCCCATGCTGCCGGTGCCTTGGTAGCGATCGATAATACCGTAGCCACCCCAATTCTGACGCGCCCCTTCGAACATGGCGCAGACATCATCTTACATTCCTGCTCAAAGTACATGAACGGTCATGGTGACCTGATCGGCGGCGCGGTTGTCGTCGCCGAGGGTCATGAGGATGTGTTGGTCGATATCCAGAACATCCGGAATGAATATGGGGGGGTGCTCGGCAGCTTTGAGGCATGGTTGCTGTTGCGCGGCATGCGCACGTTGGCGGTTCGCGTCAAAACCGCTTCCACAAGCGCGCTCAGGATTGCGCAATTTCTGGACGGCTGCGATCTGGTAGATCAAGTCCTCTACGCAGGATTGGAAACGCATCCTAATCATAACGTCGCAGCACGGCAGATGCAGGGCGGGTTTGGTGGTATGTTGTCTTTTCGCGTGAAGGGCGGCGAGGACGCAGCAAAACTGATCGCCAGCGAAGTCCAAGTGTTCCGGCAGGCAATCTCCTTTGGCAGCACTGAATCCGTCATCGAGCATCGCGCAGGTATGGAGAAACCAGATTCACCCACACCGCGCGACATGCTGCGCGTTTCTGTCGGGCTTGAAAATACCGACGATTTAATTGCGGATTTGCGGCAAGCCATTGATGCAGTGCAACGCGAAATTTCGACAGGACACAGAAATGCCTGACCATATTCACTACGCCCCCAGATCAACGCGCATTGGCCTTATAGTGCCGTCCTCCAACACCAATGTTGAGCCCGACTGCCTGATGCTATGCCCCACAGGCGTTACAATCCACTCTGCACGCAGTGGCGGATATGATGTCAATGCCATTCCTGATTCCACGCAAATGCGGAAATTTGTGCGTCAGTCTCTAGATCAAAGCTGCAAGGATCTGATGGACGCCCGCGTTGACCTGATCGCTTACGGCTGCACATCGGCCACTCTGGCGGATGGTCCTGCATTTGATACCGCATTTTGCGCTAAACTTACCAAAATAACGGGCCGCCCTGCGGTCACAACGGCTGGTGCACTTGTAGAGGCCATTCAGCATATCGGTGCCAAACAAGTAGCGTTTACATCGCCCTATGTCAGAAAGCTGAGCGCGGAATCCGTGAAATTCCTGAGCGATAGTGGGATTAATGTCGTGAACGAAATTGGATTTGAGCGCGAGTTGAGCAGCCTTGAGCAGAACGCGCTGACCCCGCAAGACGCCTATGAGATGGCTTTGAAAGCAGACCACAGTGATGCCCAAGCGATTGTCATTTCGTGCACGGATTACCGGGCATTGGAGGCCGTGCCTGCGATTGAAAAAGCGTTGGGAAAACCTGTTATCACCAGTAATCAGGCGCTGATGTTCGCATGTCTCACCCGCCTCAATCTGCCGTATCGGGATATGGCCGCAGGGGGGCGCTTGTTTACCGCCACAAAGGCGCTGGCATGAGCATCGCAGACCGCCTAGATTCATTGGGCTTGATCTTGCCTCCAACACCGACGCCCGCTGCGCATTATGTACCTTGGGTTGTTAGAAATGGAACAATCTATCTTGCGGGTCAAACGCCTAAGGATGGGACAGTTCTGAAATACCAAGGGCAGCTTGGAACGGATCTGACAGTTGAGCAAGGATACAAGGCCGCACAGCTTTGCGCACTCCGTCTGCTGAGCGTTTTGCACGCCGCGGCGGATGGGTTGGACCATGTCGAACGTATCTTAAAATTGACTGTCTTTGTTAACACAGCAAAGGGTTTTACAAATCACCCGCAGGTGGCAAACGGTGCCTCTGACTTACTTCATGATTTGTTTGGTGATGCGGGGATCCATGCGCGATCGGCCGTGGGAGCAAGTTCGTTACCAGGAAATGCCGCTGTCGAAGTGGAAATGATTGCTCAGATTTCATAAATCCCTAAGGTTGCGGTCAACCGCCCCTATTTCGGTTTGGAGCACCTATGAATATCGATGCCATAAACACGTTCTTACTGCTATCTGAGACAGGTAATTTCAGCCGCGTCGCCGAGAGATCCAACCTCACACAGTCAACCGTCAGCTCGCGCATTAAAGTATTGGAAGACACGCTAAACGTAAAGCTATTTGAGCGTACCTCTTCAGGTGTTCTGCTAACCGATGCAGGTAAGAAATTCTATAAGTACGCTGCCTCGATGCGCCAGACATGGCAGCAAGGGCGTCAAGAAATGGCGCGATCCTCCAGCCCCAAACAAACGATTGGCGTCGGATTGCATATGACGATGTGGCGTCGGTTTATGCCTGATTGGCTGGTCTGGATGCAAGAACATCATCCCCACTTTGCCCTTCAAGTTGAGGCGGATTATTCTGAACGTCTGGTTGATTACGTCTCTCAAGGTGTCCTAGATCTTGCGATAACACACATGCCGTCAGGGTTACCCGGACTGGTCGTTGAGCCTTTTATGGAAGACGAGTTGATTATGGTCTCACGCATCGCGCGTGATTTCGGATCGTGTGATCCAGCCGACTACATATTTGTCGATTGGAGCTATGGATACCGCGAAGAACATCAGGAAAAGCTACCAGAGTTCGCGACCTCGACTATTAACGTCGGATACGGAGAGATCGCCTTGGAGTATCTCTATGCCAGCGAGTGTTATTCCTACATGCCGCGTGCCTATGTTTCCGATGATCTCGCGGAAAACCGGCTGCATATCGTAAAGGACGCCCCTGTCCTCAACCGGCCTTCCTACTTGGTTCATTCCAAGCATCCCAGAAATCCTCATGCGATCAACGTGGCTGTGGCAGGCCTGCGTGCCTTGAATGCGGGGCTTAAACAGGGGCATAATGCACAAGATCCTTAAACATAAACAGCGCTGAAACTGGTATGTTCTTTCAAGAAAAGCGACGTCAATCATCGAGGGACGCGTATGATATGCGGTATATCTATATGATTAATCCACACCGACGCCATCTTAGCTGATTGAGCTCTCATGAACCCTGTCCAAGCCACACAGAAGCCGACATTCGCGACGTCGCAACATGTATATGATACGGCTCACTGTCGACCATCTCTCCGGATGCACCCTGAAACGTACTTGGGCGCGGCCTCGAGCGTCCGCTTTCTTCAAGTTGCCCAATTTAGTATGCGGGCGCAGCGAAGGTCCGCAATCCGCCCTTTACGTTGATCCTGATCAGTTGTCCTCACTCTAGCGATCTTCAAACTCATCTCGCGACAACTCATACCGCTTGCCCGTGAGCATCTCTTTTTTAAGACGCGGCGTGAGATGACTGTAATGGCGCTCAATCATCAAAATAGACGTACCCATTTGAACAGCCAGAGTATGTACGTCCATTCCATCATTTAGCAGTGAGAACG
>CALGTJ010000551.1 GCA_937901435.1 uncultured Rhodobacter sp.
TGGGAGTTGTTCAGGGCGAACGAAAGAGGCAAATACCGTAGCGAATTTACCCTCCAAAGGGGCTGTTCACACTCTCACGTCCATTTCGCAACGGGCGGCAGGCTCATCAGAACCGCATTGGCGTCATGGCCCGTGGTCAGGCCGAATTTGGTGCCCCGGTCATAGACCAGATTATATTCGGCATAGAGACCGCGATGGACCAGTTGCACCTCGCGGTCGTCGTCGGTCCAGTCCGTATTGCGCCGCTTTTCCGTCGCGCCCAGGAACGCAGGCAGAAAGGCGCGGCCAACGTCTTGGGTAAAGGCGAAATCCGCCTCCCAGTCGCCGGTGTTCAGATCGTCGTAAAAGATCCCGCCGACGCCACGCGCGCGGCCACGATGGGGCACAAAGAAATACTCGTCGGCCCAGGCCTTGAACTTGTCGTAATACTCGGGATCATGCTTGTCGCAGTGATCCTTTAGCACGCCATGAAACGCCGCCGTATCCTCTGGATATTCGATGCAGGGATTCAGATCGGACCCACCGCCAAACCACCACGCGTTCGGGGTCCAGAACATGCGCGTGTTCATATGCACAGCCGGGGCGTGAGGGTTTTGCATATGCGCCACAAGGCTGATGCCAGCCGCCCAAAAGCGCGGATCGTCAGCCATACCGGGTACACCGCGCGCCGCCATTTGTTTTTGCGCAGGCGCGCCAAGTTCGCCATAAACGGTCGAGATATTCACACCGACCTTTTCGAAACACCGCCCGCCACGCATCACACTCATCAAACCACCGCCCGCATCCGATCCGTCATCGCTTGTGCGTTTGGTTTCTGTCACCTCAAAGCGGCCAACAGGCGCATCGGCAAAGGGGCCAGTGGTCTGGGTCTCTTCGAGGTTTTCAAAGGCGGCGACGATATCGTCGCGCAAGGTACGGAACCAGCCAGCGGCTCTGGATTTTTGGTCTTCGAATGCGTCGCTCATGGCGGTCTCCGTCGGAATATTCATATAGTCACGCGGGTATTAATGCGCCGGGGTTCCCACGGTATCAAGCAGAGAACGCCCACCGTCCACAGTCAGGATTTGCCCGGTCATAAAGCCAGAGCCATCAGAGGCCAGAAACTGCGCAGCCTCGGCCACCTCATCGGCACTCGCAATGCGTTTCAGAGGGGTGTGAGAGATGATATCCTCGCGGCAGCCTTCGTTCTCTTTTAGCGAGACCTTGAGGCTGGCACTCATCACGCTGCCAAAGGCGACAGCGTTCACACGGATGCGTTCGGGCGCAAGTGCGATGGCCATGGACCGCGTCATCTGATCCAGAGCGGCGGAACTGACCGAATAGGCCAGCAGGCGCGGGTGAGAGCGCCGCGCCGCGATAGAGCTAAGATTGATGATCGACCCGGCAGGTTGATCGTCGCGTCCGTCATCCTCGGCCTGTTTTATCATGCGCTTGGCGATGATCTGCGTCATGCGCAGGCTGGTGATCAGGTTCTGCTGCAACAGCATTTCGACCGCATCGTCATCGGCGTTCAGCGGATCGGACGCCACCACCTGACGGCTGGCGTTCACCAAAACGTCGACCCGATCAAAAGCGTCGATCGTCGCGGACAGCAGGTTTGCCACCGTCAGCTTTTCCCGCAGATCGCCTGCAAAAAGGCGCACGTTTGCGTTGTCTCGCTCTGCCTCTTCGCCGATTTCCTTTTTCAGGCTCGCCTCGTCCATATCAGCAAAGACAACATTCGCGCCGTGATCTGCAAAATGCCGGGCAATCGCCAGACCGACGCCGTTAGCGGCCCCGGTCACGATGGCCGTTTTACCGGCGATAGAGAATGACATGCGATGGCTTTCCTGATTCTCGATTTCCGGGGCAGGTTAACGCGAATTAGCGCCGGGTGCGACGGGGCTTTGCCGCCAGCAAAACCTTAAAGCTGCGATCTCCGGCGATCTCTTCGACTTCAAGGAAATGCGCCGCAGCCTCGGCCTCGTAAGGGAGATGGCGATTTGCCACCAGCCACACCTGCCCGCGTTGCGACAGCATGGCAGCGGCAGCGGCGATAAAAGCACGCCCAATGTTAGGTTCGGCTGCGCGGCTGGTGTGAAACGGCGGGTTCATAATCACTGCATCCAGCGGGAATGTCGTACGAAACTGCCGCGCATCAAGCCAGTGGAACTGCGCGCGCGGATCCGTGATGTTCTGGCGCGCGCAGTCCAGAGCGGCGTGTTCCGCCTCGACCAGATGAAGGTGTTCGACCCCAGCGCGTTCAAGGATCGCACGGCTCAGATAGCCCCAGCCCGCGCCCAAATCCGCGATGCGTTTTGGCAATTTCTCTGGCAGGGCTTGGGCCAGCAGGGCAGACCCGCGATCAACACCGTCAGCCGAAAACACACCCGAGCGGGTGACAAAGCCATCCGCGACCTGTTGCCCGTCCGGGTTTGCAGCCCAATCGGTGAAATCTCCGCCCTCAAAGGCAAATAGCTTGCCGTGAGATTTTGAGATCACCTCGCCGATGGGGGTGCGTTTCTTGATGTCGCGCAGCATGCTTTCGATGCCGTCGGTTTTTTGACCGTCCACAATGATCGGTCCGTCCGTCATCGCCCGCGCCTGCGCCAACAGCGCGCGCGCCTCGGCCTTGGACCGGGTCATACAGACGATGCTCGACCCGTAGCGCCCCTCTGGCGCAACGGCGACATCAAATCCCATCGCCTCAAACGTCTCGAAATCGGGGCGAAACCCTTGGATCAGATGCAGGCGCTCTTTGGGCAGATCGCCAAGGTCCAGATCCACGGACGGGCGCAACACCGCAATGCGCCCCTCTGTCTGCAGGACAAGGGCACCATTGCTAAGGGCTGTGGTCAGGCGGGGGTTGGACATAAGACAGGCGCGCGCGCCCTATTCCTTTTCCATCGTGCATTGCAGCGGGTGCTGATGACGACGGGCAAAATCCATAACCTGCGCCACTTTGGTCTCTGCGATCTCGAAGGCAAAGACGCCCACGACCGCAAGACCCTTTTTATGAACCGTCAGCATCAACTCGAACGATTGCGCATGGTTAAGCCCAAAGAACCGTTCCAGAATATGCACGACAAATTCCATCGGAGTGAAATCGTCATTCAACAACATCACTTTATAGAGCGGCGGACGTTTGGTCTTGGTCCGTGTTTCAACCGCGACTCCTGTGTCGCCGCCGTCACGGTCCTTCTTGTCCGCCATCATGATGTGGGGGATGGTCACGCTGCGTTGCTCCGCGATTGAGTTTGATTGCCTGAGGGGCACTATATAAGGCCTCGGTCTGCTGTGAAAAGGGGCAGCGTCGAGATGCGGGCCTTTGATGGGCAGAAATAAAGGGAAAGAACGAAGGATGAGCAGTCAGATCACCACAATCGGCTTTGATGCGGATGATACGCTTTGGCAGAACGAACATTTCTTTCGCCTGACCCAAGACCGATTCTGCGAACTTTTGCGCGATTTCACCGAGGCCGACGCGCTGATGGACCGCCTGCTTGCGGCAGAGCGGCGCAACATCGGGCATTATGGCTTTGGGATCAAAGGTTTTGTCTTGTCGATGATCGAAACAGCGATTGAGGTGACGGACGAAACCGTGCCTGCCTCTGTCATAAAAGAGTTGATCGCAGCCGGGCAGGACATGCTGCAACACCCCATCGAACTGCTGCCCCATGCCCGCGAGGCCGTAGAGTCCGTCGCCAGAACCCATCACGTGCTGTTGATCACCAAGGGCGACCTGCTGGATCAGGAACGCAAGCTGGCGCAATCCGGTCTTGGCGAACTCTTTGACGGGGTCGAGATCGTGTGCAACAAAACCACGCCCGTCTATCACGAGATCTTTCACCGTCACGGGGCTGGCCCGGAACGCGCCATGATGATCGGCAATTCAATGAAATCCGATGTGCTGCCTGTGATCGACGCCAGAGGCTGGGGCGTGTTCATTCCGCATGGCCTTGCGTGGGAACTGGAACACGCGGACGCGCCCGACGGTCACGCGCGATTCCGAGAGCTACCAGATCTGGGGGAACTCACCGCCCTGCTGGCAGAGCTTGCCTGAGTCGAAAGCGCGAAACCCGGCCGCCACATTCCTGCCACAATGAAACATGTTGGGGGTCGCTCTTTTACGCCCCCTACATGTGGGATTTTGGATGAAGATCTTTCTGAAACCCGTTGAATATAAGCTATTTTACGAAACAAAATGCTGTGTTACGGTTTTATCGTGATAAGGCATTTGGGCATATAGATCCGAAGCCTTGAGGCAGAGCAAGGTGATCGACGTGAGAACGCGTCCGGGACAGGCGGCCCTAAGTGGGCTATTCGCAATTTTTGTATGGCTGTTTGCCGTGGCTCCTGTGGTGGCCGCGCCATATGCAGCCATGGTGATGGACGCGCGATCTGGCGAGGTCTTGCATTCTCGCAATGCAGATACGCGGCTACATCCCGCATCGTTGACCAAAATGATGACGCTTTACATCACCTTTCAGGCGGTCAAACGGGGCGAGATCAGGTTGGATACGGTCGTGACCATTTCCAAGAAAGCCGCATCAGAACCTCCGTCAAAACTGGGGCTGCACGCCGGGCAAAAGATCCAGCTGCAATATCTGATCCGTGCCGCTGCCGTGAAATCCGCCAATGACGCCGCCACTGCGCTGGCAGAGGCTGTCGGCGGGTCCGAGGCCGCCTTTGCCCGCCGCATGAACCGCACCGCCAAAGCGCTTGGGATGACGCGGTCGACCTTCAAGAACGCCCATGGCCTGACCGAGGCCGGACATTTGTCGACCGCACGCGACATGACGCTGCTGGGACGGCATCTGTTTTACGATCACCCGGAATATTATAACCTCTTTTCTCGCCGCACAACGATGGCTGGCGATATACAGGTGGCCAATACCAACCGCAGTTTTCTGGGCGCTTACAAGGGCGCGGACGGCATCAAGACCGGCTACACCCGCGCCGCTGGCTTTAACCTTGTGGCCTCTGCCGAACGGGGCAGCGAGAGGATCATCGCCACGATGTTCGGCGGTCGCTCTACCGCGCAGCGCAACGCCGAAGTGGCAAAGCTGCTGGACATGGGTTTTGCACGTGCGCCGTCCAACGTGGCGGTCAATAAACCCAAACTGCCTGTCGTGCCAAGGATCGATCAGGGCACGGACGGGCCTTCTGTCGCGGGTGCCCCGCTTGCTGGCAAAACCATTCGCGTTGTGCGCGCCGTGAAAACCAGCCCCTACCCAACGCTGCGTCCAACGCCAGAGGTCGAGTTGCCGGACGAAGAGATGCTGGTCTCTATGGCGGAAACCATTCAAGAGGCCGTCACAGCCGCCGTTGTGTTGCAAAACCCGACACCCGTCGCGCCCGTTGTCACCGCCAAACCGACCATCAAGCCCGTGGCCCCCGCAGCGACGCCCGCTGTGGCAGAACCTGCGCCGGTCCTGACAGCTGCCATCCCCCCAAAACTGCGTCCCGCCAACCTGACGGCAAAACCCGCCACCATCGCCCTGACGCCCAAACCAGAGCGCGTTGTCGTCACCCGTCTGTCGACCGCCGGGGGGCGTCATTGGGGGATAAATGTGGGCCGCTATACCACCCGCGACCGAGCGGAACGGATGCTGCTGAAAACCGCGCTGGCAGAGCTTGGAACCCTCGACACCGCCCTGCGCAAGGTTGCCAGCACGTCCCGTGGCCATGACGCGAATTTCGTCGGCATGACAAAGGAAGGCGCCAATCTGGCCTGCCAACGGCTTGCCGCGCGCAGCATAGATTGCAAGACGCTGGGGCCAACGTAACCTGTCCTACGCGACAACCCGGATCAGGCCGCAGACCCGCCGCTGGTCCTAAGGTCAAACGCCGCCTTCATCAATTCGCGGGTATATTCGGTTCGCGGATTGTTAAAAATCGCCTCGGCATCGTCAGCCTCGACAATATCGCCACGTTTCATCACAATCACTTTGTGGCTTAGCGCGCGCACGACCTTAAGGTCGTGGCTGATGAACAGATAGGCCAGCCCGTGCTTGCGTTGCAGATTTCGCAGCAGTTCCACGATCTGCACCTGCACGGTCATATCCAGCGCCGAGGTCGGCTCGTCCAGCACCAGCAGCTTGGGCCGCAGGATCATCGCCCGTGCAATCGCGATACGCTGGCGTTGACCGCCAGAAAATTCATGGGGATAGCGGTGCATCGTCGCCGGATCCAGCCCCACCTCGGTCATGATCTCTGCGACCAGATCGCGTTTGGTCCGGGTCCGGTCAAACCCATGCACGCCCAGCCCCTCGGCAATGATTTCCTCGACTGTCATACGGGGCGACAACGAGCCATAAGGATCCTGAAACACGATCTGCATATCGCGCCGCAGCCCGCGCATATCGCGTCCACGCAACTCGTGGATTGGCTTTTCCATAAAGTGGATCGGTCCCTCAGAGTGGATCAACCGCATGATCGCCAGCGCGAGAGTGGTCTTGCCAGATCCACTTTCTCCTACAATTCCAATGGTTTCGCCCGCGCGCACCGTCAGGCTGGCAGCATTCACAGCCTTTATATGACCCTCGACCCGCCGCAACAGGCCCTTGTAGATCGGAAACCAGATCCGCAAGCCCTGCGTACTGGCAATTTCGATGGCCCCCTCGGGCACTGGATCAGGCAGACCCGCCGTCTCTGCACTCAGCAGTTTTTGCGTATAAGGGTGTTGCGGGTTGTCGAATATCTCGGATGTGATGCCTTGTTCGACGATCTCACCGTTTTGCATCACGCAAACCCGATCAGCGATTTTGCGCACAATTCCAAGGTCATGGGTGATGAACAGCATCGACATATCTTCGGTCTGCTTCAATTCGTACAGCAGGTCGAGAATTTGCGCCTGAATGGTCACATCTAGCGCCGTTGTCGGCTCGTCCGCGATCAGCAAATCTGGCCCGTTCGCCAGCGCCATCGCGATCATCACCCGCTGACGCTGCCCACCGGACAATTGATGAGGATAGGATTTCAGCCGCGTTTCAGGATCGTTGATGCCCACTTTGGTCAGCAATTCGATGATCCGCACCCGCGCCTCGTCGCCAACCAGACCCTGATGCAGCGCGAGGCTTTCCATGATCTGCTTTTCCAGAGTGTGCAGCGGGTTGAGCGACGTCATCGGCTCTTGGAAAATAAAGCTGATGTCATTGCCGCGCACCGCCCGCAGGTCAGATTCTTTGGCGCCGACCATCTGCTTGCCATCATAGGTGATGGACCCCTCGACCGTTGCGCTATCGGGCAGCAGAGACACGCTGGACAACGCCGTCACCGATTTCCCAGAGCCAGATTCGCCCACCAGCGCCACGGTTTCTCCCTTGGCGACATGAAAGGACACATTGCGCACAGCAGGATAATCCTTGCCGTCCTGCCGAAAACTAACGGACAAATTGCGGATCTCTAAAATCTTGCTGGTCATGCGAAATAACTCACTGAAAACAGAATTAAAAACGCAGCCGCAGCAGCCGTCGTCAGCCCCATATGGCCGGTGGACGGATGCCAGCCGCGCCGACGGCAAAGCCACCATGACAACAAGGCGAAGATCGATGGGAGGGACCCCAGCAGCACGGGCAGGAGAAAGAGCAACGACAGGCCCAAGCTCTCTCTGGCCGCGTTCGCCGTGCTGCCCATCGACAAGATCTGGAAGAGTGCCCACCCGAGGACAAGAGAAATCAGCGACGCATGCAGAAGCAATGCCACCACATAGACCCGACCAATCCAGAGACGCGCTGTGATCGCAGTCATTGAAAGGTTTTCCTGGGGTCAAAGGCGTCGCGGATACCCTCGAAGATAAAGATCAGCAGCGAGAGCATGATCGCGAAGGTAAAGAAGGCAGTAAAGCCGAGCCAAGGCGCTTGCAGGTTCTGTTTGGCTTGCAGCGTCAACTCGCCCAGCGAGGGCGCAGAGGACGGCAGGCCGAACCCGAGGAAATCCAGCGAGGCCAGCGTGCCGATGGTCGCGGTGATGATGAAGGGCAGCATGGTCAACGTCGCCACCATGGCGTTGGGCAGCATGTGGCGGAACATGATGGTCCAGTTGTTGACGCCCAACGCCTTGGCCGCGCGCACATATTCAAAATTCCGCGCGCGCAGGAATTCGGCACGCACCACGCCCACCAGCGCGGGCCAGCCAAACAACGCGGTCAAAAAGACCAGCAACCAGAAACTGCGCCCCAAAATCGCGAACATAATGATGATGATGTAAAGGCTGGGCGAGGATGACCAGATCTCGATGATGCGCTGAAAGATCAGATCGACCCAGCCGCCGAAATACCCCTGCACCGCGCCCGCGAAAATACCAATCAGGCTGGCGATGCCTGTGACCATGATCGTGAACAGGATCGACAGGCGGAAGCCATAGATCACCCGCGCCACCACATCTCGCGCGGTGTCATCCGTGCCCAGCAGGTGATTTGCGTCGGGGGCCGAGGGCGCAGTGCCGCCGATATCGTTGATCGTATCATAGGAATAGGGCACCAGCGGCCACATCAGCCAGCCTTGTTCGATCGGCTCGCCATCCACCACACCATCCTGTGCATCCTCGATCAGGGCATCAGGATCGTCAAAACACGCATCCAGCCCGCCCGTGGCGATCAGGCATTTCACCTCGACGTCGCGATACTGCGCCTCAGTCTGGAAATCGCCACCAAAGGCCGTTTCGGGGTAAAAACTAAAGATCGGCATATAATAATCGCCGCGATAGTTCACCACGATAGGCTTGTCGTTGGCAATGAACTCGGCAAAAAGAGACAGACCAAACAGAATGCTGAAGATCACAAGTGACCAATAGGCGCGACGGTTGCGGGTAAAATTACGCCAGCGCCGTTGGTTCAGCGGGGACAGCGTGAACAGGCGACGCTTGACGGGCAGGATTGGAGAGTCTGACATTTATCCCTCTCTCGTGCCGAAATCGATGCGCGGATCGACAAAGACATACATCAGGTCGCTGAGGATCCCGACCACCAGACCAATCAGGCCAAAGAAGAACAACGTGCCAAAGATCACCGGATAATCCCGTGCCACGGCGGCCTCGAACCCAAGCCGCCCCAAACCGTCCAGCGAAAAGATCGTCTCGATGATGATCGAGCCGCCAAAGAACACGCCGATGAACAGGCTGGGAAACCCGGCGATCACGATCAGCATGGCGTTTCGGAACACGTGCCCATACAGCACCCGCGCCTCTGACAGCCCCTTGGCCTTGGCCGTGATGACATATTGCTTTTTGATCTCGTCCAGAAAGCTGTTCTTTGTCAGCAGCGTCAGCGTCGCAAAACTGGAAATCGTCGAGGCCAGAACCGGCAGGGTGATGTGCCAGAAGTAATCGCCAATCTTGCCCAGCGTCGATAGCTCGTCAAAGTTATCCGACGTCAGCCCCCGCAGCGGGAACCATTGCCAATACGACCCGCCCGCAAACAGCACCAACAGCAGGATCGCGAACAGAAAGCCGGGGATCGCATAGCCGACAATGATCAGACTCGACGTCCATGTGTCAAACGCCGACCCGTCGCGCACCGCCTTGCGCACACCCAGCGGGATCGAGATCAGATAGGCGATCAGCGTCGACCAAAGCCCCAGCGTGATCGACACAGGCATTTTTTCCAGCACCAGTTCCAGCACCCCGATAGATCGGAAATAGCTCTCTCCGAAATCAAAGCGCATGTAATCCCACATCATGTTCAGAAAGCGTTCGACCGGCGGCTTGTCGAACCCAAACTCACGGTTCAACTGCTCGATGAAATCCGGCGGCAACCCGCGCCCACCCACATAGCCGGTCTCGTTCTGGAATGAGGTCTGGCTTTCCGCGCCGCCACCAGAGATCCCGGCAAAGACATCGCCCTCGCCCTCTAGCTGGGCGATGATCTGCTGCACCGGACCACCGGGGACAAACTGGGTCAGCGTGAAGTTTACGATCATAATGCCGAGCAACGTCGGAATGATCAGCAACAGCCGTCGAAGGATATAGGCGCCCATCGGGGGTACTTTCCTGACGCGCCCTACAGCGCGCCAGCAGCCTTTAACGCGGCTTCTTTTTCCGGATTCATCCACCAGAAATCAAGGAAGCCAAGCGCATAGGGTGGCAGGGGATCGGGATGCTCGAACATATCGTAATAGGCGACCCAATGATTGCCGTTATACCACTGCGGAATACGGAACCTCTCCCACCGCAACACGCGGTCAAGCGCTTTGACGGCGACAATCATCTCGTCCTTTGTCTCGGCATTGATCACATGATCCAGCACCGCATCAATCGTAGCATTGCCCACACCTGCGGGGTTAAAGATCGACGTGTCCTTGGTCTCTGACCCAAAATACTGGCGTATACTCGCGCCCGGCTCGTACCCCATCGGGATGTGATCGGTGATGATATCAAAGTCGAAATCTCGCTCGCGCTGGGTCTGCTGTGCGTCGTCGACCCGGTTCAGACTGGCATTGATGCCGATGGATTTCAGGTTCGACACATAAGGATTGATGATGCGGTCAAACAGCGGGCTGGAGTTCAGGAACTCGATGTCCAGCGTCCTGCCGTCCTTGCGCAATAATCCATCGTCACCCGCCTGATATCCGGCGTCCTGCAACAAACGCAGGGCAGCCCGCGCCTTGCGACGGTCGCGCGCATCATCGGGGCTAGAGGGCGCGGCGGCATAGGGCTCTTGCGTGAACACCTCTTCGCGCAACTGATCGCGCAGCGGTTCCAGCAGGGCCAGTTCCGCTGCGGACGGCAAGCCGCTCGCGGCCAGTTCGGTGTTCTGCCAGAACGAGTACCCCTGCTGGTAAAGCCCAAAGAACAGCGTCTGGTTCGTCCATTCAAAGTTGAACATCAGATCCAGCGCCTCGCGCACGCGCGCGTCCTGAAATTTTTCGCGGCGCAAATTCATCATAAACGACTGGCCAGAGGTGATCGTGTCGTCCGGCAATTCCTTACGGACAACATAGCCTTCGTCCAGACTGGGGAAGTCATAGTTATTGGCCCATGTGACAGAGCTGCTTTCCTGACGGAAGGTGTAATTGCCCGCCTTGAACCCCTCGAACGCGGCGACCGCATCGCCGTAATATTCGATCCGAATGGTGTCAAAATTGTTGCGCCCGATCATCAGCGGCAGATCCTGCGCCCAATAGTCGGGGTTGCGTCGATAAACGACCCGATTGCCCACATCAATCGTGTCCAGCACATAGGCCCCAGAGCCGGTCAGAGGCTCTAACCGACTGTCCTCAAACGGTAAACCGCTTGCTTCGTGGCTCGCCTTGCTGAAAACGGGCAAGCCACCAGCGGTTTCGATCCGGCCGCGAACGGGGGCGTCGTCCTTGAAGGTGAATTTGATTTGACGCTCGCTCACCACTTCGGCGGTGTCGATGGTCTTGATGATAGAGGCACGAAAGCTCGGCAAACCCTCGTCGCGCAGGATTTCAAAGCTGAACAGAGCATCCTCTGCGGTCACAGGCGTCCCGTCAGAGAATTTGGCCACATCGCGAATGGTAAAGGTCACCCATTCGCGCCCCTCGGGAAATTCCATTGATTCGCAGAGATGGCAGTAGGCCGCCCCGATTTCGTCAGACGGGGTTTCCAGCATCGATTCAAAGAAAACGCTGGCCAGAATGGCCGGGCGGCCTTTGCGTGTGTAGGGGTGCATCGAATCGAAATTGCCCGAGGACCAACTGAACGACATTTCCCCGCCCTTGGGCGCATCCGGGTTCACATAGTCCAGATGTTTGAAATCGGGGCCATATTTCAGCTCTCCAAAGGTTGAAACCCCATAGGTCTTGGCCGTATCGCTATGCTGCTCTGCCTTGGCCACCGCTGACATCAAGGCGAATGCGAGGATCGCAAAGGGCGCTGCCATCATCAGCCTGAATTGCCGACGCGACGCGATCTCACGCTGCGCGGGTATCGCCTGAGGGGTCCGATTTCGCATTCTCTCTCCTCCGTTACAGTCGCCGGCTTGCACCATGTGGCACAGCAAAGCTCACAGCTGAATGTTCGTCTTGTTACATAAATTTAAGCTAAATATTTCAAGGTCGAGCATTCAAGCGTCATTACACGCATATCACGTGCCTTTGAGACCTAAAAACAAAAAAGCCGCCTTCAAAAAAGGCGGCTTTCACATTGCTCAGGCGATTTATTTCTCAATCATCCAGACTGTCCAGCCACGCGATCAAATTGGCGCGATCTTCCATATCGGACATGCCGCGATAGGCCATTTTGGTCCCCGGCGCGTACTCTCTTGGGTTCTCAAGAAACCCATTCAGGTTTTCAGGTGTCCAGACATCGGCGACCAATTCAAGTTGGCCAGAATATTGCGTGTACCCTGACGCTGCATCAACCTCACGTCCAACAACGCCATAGAGGTAAGGACCCGTGCCATTCGCCCCGGCCTCTACCTTGTGGCATGCCGCACACGCGCGGAACAGTTTTTCGCCAGCAGCCGGGTCAGCCGAGGCAAACACCTCTTCAAAGCTGGCTTCTGGTTCTGCCTCAGCGACGTCCACGTCGTCTTCGCCGGTGTCAATTGTGTACGCCTGCTGATGATCCCCGCCGTGGCCACCGCCAACGTCATAGATCGCTTCACCAGTCGATTTTCCAATCAGAAAAATCAAGAATACGCCGCAAAAGGCACCTACGGCTTTGGTCGTTGTCATTGTGTCGAACATGTCGCGCTTCGTCCCATGCAGATTTCGAGGTTGTGTACCCGCTTCCTTGTCCCCTGTTCAAGGTATATGAGCCGCGACCAAACGCCCCTTGGGCTGAATTTCTGACACAGGTGACATATGACCAGCCGGATTGCGTTTCAGGGAGACCTGGGTGCCTACAGCCACGAAGCCTGCCGCGACGCGCGGCCCGACTACGAGGCCCTGCCCTGCGCAACCTTCGAAGACGTGATCGAGGCTGTGAAATCCGGACGTGCCGAGTTGGCCATGCTTCCCGTCGAAAACTCGACCTATGGGCGGGTGGCAGATATCCATCGTCTGTTGCCGGAAAGCGGATTGCATATTGTCGACGAGGCCTTTGTACGGGTGCATATCGCCCTTATGGCAGTCAAAGGTGTAAAATTAGAAAACGTGCACCGTGTGCGCGCGCATCTTGTGCTGATCCCGCAATGTCGCGGCTTTCTGGATGCGCATGGCATCGTCGGAGAGGCCGCCGCCGACAGCGCCGGGGCTGCCGCAGATATTGCCGCAACGGGCGATACATCTGTAGCGGCCCTTGCCTCTGAACTGGCGGCAGAGATGCATGGGCTAGACGTTCTGGCGCGCAATATCGAAGATCACGACAGAAACACCACGCGGTTCCTGATCATGTCGCGCGCGCCGAATACAGCGCGGCGCAGCGAAACGATGATGACGACCTTTGTCTTTCGCGTCCGCAACATTCCGGCCGCGCTTTACAAAGGCATGGGGGGATTCGCGACCAATGGCGTCAACATGACCAAGCTGGAAAGCTATATGGTCGACGGGTCTTTCACCGCGACGCAGTTTTATGCAGATATCGAGGGTCACCCAGAGGATGAAAACGTCAAACGGGCGCTTGAAGAGCTGGACTATTTCACGTCCTATCTGAAAATCCTTGGCACCTATCCGGCTGACATGAAACGGTTCTGACACCCGTCACTCTAGATCGTCACGCCAGATCACGGGCCCAGATCACCGGCCCAGATCGTTACGCCTTGTGTTTTGCTTCGATGTCTTGTGCAAACTGCCAGATCTTTTTGGAAAACCTCTTGTTGACGTTGGTTTTTGCAAACTTCAGCGACTGCACAAGCAAGCGACCCGTCAACGTCGTTGGGGCCACATCAACGCTGATCTGCAAGCGCGTGCGGCGGGGCGACAAGGACACGAGTTCGACCAGAACCAAGCCTTCGAGGCTAGGTGATTTCGTCTTGGCCTGAAAGCCGTGCGGTGGCGAGAACTCTGTCATCTTGGCGTTCACATCGCGCTCTTTGCCGCGAAATGTAAACCGCAACTGCCACTCCGCGCCGACCCCGGCCACGCTCAGATTGTCCCGCCGCGTCACTTCGGCCCCGCGCCGCAACGCCTGACGCTCGAAACCGTCGAAATCCGTGATGGACATAAAGACTGACTCGATGGGTGCCTCGATGTCTTCGCGGGTAGAAAATTTCATGGGCCTGCCTGTTCTTATCGGTTTCGCATGTTTTGCGGTGTTGCTTTAGTCTAACCTGTCCGCCATCCAGTTCCAAATCAGGAAATGCGCAATGGCCCCCTTTCTGGCGGGTTTTATGCGGGTAGAGTTGCCTGCAAACACCTCCATCATCTCTTCGCGGGTCACCCAGATGGCATCTTCGATTTCGGTCGGGTCGATTTTGATCTCTTCGTTCAAAGCCTCGCCGCGACAGCCGAACATAAGCGACGAGGGATAAGGCCAGGGTTGCGACGACAGGTATTCCACGGCACCGACCCGAATACCCGCCTCTTCGAACACCTCGCGCCGGACCGCGGCCTCGATGGTTTCACCCGGCTCGACAAAGCCTGCCAGCAGCGAATACATGCCTTCGGGCCAACCGGGACTGCGCCCGACAAGCACGCTGTTTCCGCGTGTTATCAACATGATGACAACCGGATCTGTGCGCGGAAAATGATGCGTACCGCAGCTGGAACAATCGCGCTGCCATCCGGCCATGTAAATGTCCGACTTGGTTCCGCATTTTGCGCAGAACCCGTGGCTTTGATGCCACGACAGGATAGCCTTGGCGGTGGCGGCCAGTTCGGCCTCGCGCGGGGTGATCTGCGTCATCACGCCGCGCAGCTCTGCAAACGCATGGTCGTCGGGCAAGTCGGGATGGGTCTGCACCGATGGATCGAAAAAGGCAGAGATCGTGTCAGGCACCTCCGGCGGCTGCCACCCGGAAATATCGATCGCAAACCGTGGTCCGGCCTCGTCCATCCCCAGAAAAATCGGGGCCTCTTGCGCCAGAGCCATCACCGGATGATCCATCGCCAGCAACCCCAGCCGATCCATTCCAGCCCCGGCAAACAAGGGCTTGCCGCGCCAAATCGGCAGGCCCAGCGCGGTGGGATCGGCCAAAAGCCTTGCAATCTCGTCTGGTTTGCCACGCAGTTCCGCCGCTCTGTTCAACCCTGACCCGCCAAAGGTCACCTGTTCCGCTATCCGCACGCCGTCGCCCCCGCTGCCCGATCTTTTCACTGTCGTGGCGTTCTGTGCCACGCGACACGCCCCGACGCAAACCTATCCTTTCCTGCAACACACCCGCAGACCTCAGAGGCAAAATCTGGTTTGGTGTTGTCTCATGCCATTGATCCACCTAAGCGTGAATATGGGGTAAATCTGTCATTGGGCGGTTACAGACGAATCGTACAATCTGCGCTGCGCCAGCACTGGAGAGACGCGATGACCGAACAGACCGGGTTCCCCCTGAACCGCCGGGCCTTTCTGGCCCAGACCGCCGCAGGAGCCTCTTTGATCGCCCTCCACCCATTTTCGGCACATGCCTCTGCGAATCAGGTTCATTTGCGTCTTATGCAGACGACGGATCTGCACGTGCATGTCTTTCCCTATGATTATTACGCGGACGTGCCGCGTGATACCGTGGGTCTGTCGCGCACCGCGTCGATCATTGCCCAGATCCGGGCCGAGGCGGTCAATTCGATGCTTGTGGACAATGGCGACCTGATCCAGGGCAATCCGATGGGCGACTACATCGCCTACGAGCGCGGTATGGCAGAGGGCGACACCCATCCCATCCTAAACGCGATGAACGTGCTGGGCTACGACGCGGCAACCATCGGCAACCATGAATTCAACTATGGCCTTGATTTTCTGATGAAATCCATGGCCGGGGCAAAGTTTCCTGTGGTTCTGTCCAATCTTGCGACCCGGCAAGGGGCCAGCCCGCGCAATGACACCACATTGTTCAAGCCCTATGTGATCCTTGACCGCACCGTGACGGACGGCGCAGGCAACGCCCACCCGATCAAGGTCGGCATCATCGGCTTTACCCCGCCTCAAGTGATGAACTGGGACCGCCGCCACCTGGAGGGAAACGTGCAGGCCCGTGACATTGTCGACACCGCCCGTGCCTATGTGCCCGAGATGAAAGAGGCGGGGGCCGATATCATCATTGCCCTGTCCCATTCCGGCATCGGCGCGGATCGGCACAGCGACGGGATGGAAAACGCCTCTGTTCCATTGGCGGCAATTGACGGGATCGATGCGATTGTGACAGGGCATAGCCATCTTTTATTCCCAAGCGATAAATTCACCGACACCGGGGCGATCAACGTCGCCAAGGGCACCTTGCACGGCAAACCCGCCACGATGAGCGGGTTCCGGGGGTCTCATCTTGGCCTGATCGATCTGATGCTGGAACGCTCTGGCAACCAGTGGCAAGTGATCAGCCACGAGGTCAGCACACGGCCGATTTCCCAGCGCAACCAAGATCGCTCTGTCTCGGCTCTGGTCGAGGACAACAGGGCCGTTCTGGACGCGGTGCAGGCGGATCACGACGGCACATTGGCCTATATCCGCCGCGCCGTGGGCAAGACCTCTGCCCCGCTGCACAGCTATTTCGCGTTGGTGGCAGATGACCCTTCGGTGCAGATCGTGTCGATTGCGCAGAAGTGGTATATCGGTGAAATGCTGAAGGGCAGCGAATATGCCGCCCTGCCGATCCTGTCCGCCGCAGCACCTTTCAAGGCGGGCGGGCGTGGAGGGCCAGACTATTACACCGACGTGCCCCCCGGTGACGTGGCCATCAAGAACGTGGCCGATCTCTATCTTTACCCCAACACCGTAAGCGCGGTAAAAGTGACCGGGGCAGAGGTCAGGGATTGGCTTGAACGCTCTGCCGGGATGTTCAATCAGGTGACGCCGGGCAAGGCCGATCAGGTCCTGCTGAATCCCGACTTCCCCAGTTATAACTTCGATGTGATCGACGGTGTCAGCTATCAGATTGACCTGTCGCAGCCGTCCAAATTCACCCCCAAGGGCGAGCCGCTGAACCCCAACGCCAAGCGCATCACCGACCTCACTTATAACGGCGCACCAGTTACTGATGACATGGCATTCGTCATCGCGACGAACAACTACCGCGCCGGCGGCGGCGGCGATTTTCCGGGGGCCAAGGGTGATACCATTATCTTTGAGGCGCCCGACACCAACCGCGACGTCATCGTGCGCTATATCGTGGAACAGGGCACGATCAACCCAAGTGCGGATGCAAACTGGACGTTCAAACCCCTGCCCGGCACCTCGGTGCTGTTCGACACTGGCCCTGCCGCTAAATCCTATCTGCCGGACCTGAAAAGCGTTACGATAGAAGAGGCCGGAGAAGGTCCAGAGGGCTTTGCCCGGTTCCGGCTGCACCTTTGATCTGCGATCAAAACACATACTGCAATCCGGCGCCTGCGTCGGGCTTCTTGGCAGATTGGTCTGGATGGCGTAGACAGAGAAACCCCAAATAGATTTGAGGATCTGTCGATGAAATTCCTGTGTGCCGCCCTTCTCGTGATATCCGGCTCGGCGGCGATTGCACAGGATCTGATGGGCTTTAGCCGTGCGGATTTCGGACAAGTTGTTCTGAACCAAAGACAATCCGCCAGCGGCGATATGGAACTTGAACTCTCTGTCGGCCAGTACAACAACGAAGCTATCACCAATTATTCCGGCAATTCGATTTTTGCCCGGATCGGGCGTGCCGTCGGGCGGCTTGATATTGTGACCGACGGGGGCGTCTTTCCTTGCACGGCCTTCATCGTGTCGGACAGCCACATCGTGACCAATTACCACTGTGTTCCGGGCATCATCGAAAACGATCAGGTCAAGGCAACGCGCATTTAGGCGGTGCAATTCGTCGCTGGATATACGTTGGAAGGCGTCGAAGAGGGAACCGCCGTCTATCAGGTCAACCCGCAACCGATAGAGGCCGACAGGGATCTTGATTTTGCCGTGCTCGAAATCTTCGGCAACCCGGCGCGCGACTGGGGCAACCTGCAAATCGCAGCCAACGTGCCCAACGCAAAAGATCCTTACTGGGTAATCGGCCATCCCATGGGAGAATCCCAGCGCATCAGCCGCGAAAAATGTCGCGCCGCCGAACCTGCCCTCAGTCGCGGTGTGCTGCGCCACACCTGCGACTCGCTGCCGGGCAACTCCGGAAGCCCGGTAATCGATGCCTCGTTGCAGATGGTGATTGCCCTGCACCACGCAGGCAGTCGGCGCAATTCGGTGAACTACGCGATCCCGATGGCAAGCATCCTTGAAAAATCCCCGACACTAGCCGCCCTGCGCAATCAGACGCCGGATGAAATTCAGGCCGAGACCGCGCGCCAGATGGAAGAACTGGCAACCCACGCCGCCACCCTGCGCGCAGAGTTGGAAACCGCATTAGAGAGCGCCCAAAGCAGCGGCGCACAGGCGCAGGATAAGATCGAAACTCTTGGTGCGGCCCTGAATGAGGCGCTTGCACAGCTTGAGACACAGCGTGCCAATGATGCGGGTGCTGCAAGCCAAACGGCTGAAGAACGCGAAAAATTCCTAGCCCTGCAAACGGAAATGGCAGGCCTGCAAGAACAACTGGGCGAAATGCAAAAGCTGCGCGCCGACCGCCAAGCCGCCGAAGCCCGCTTGCAGCAAGAAGAGGCCCGCAAAGCAGAATTGGCCGAGCAGGCCAGCCGTTTGCAGGAAGAACTGGCCAGAGTGCAAGCCGCCCTGGAAGATGCCTCAAGCCAAACGGGTCCCGTGCAAACCGGTCTCAGAACCCAGCGGCTGGACGCATTGACGACTATTGATGGTGTGGATGCCCCACCCGGGATCCGGCATCAAAGTATGCCATAGTG
>CALGTJ010000552.1 GCA_937901435.1 uncultured Rhodobacter sp.
CACATGCTCGGAGACGCCGCCAGAGAATTTCTACCAGTTTCGAGACACCACCGTGACCGGAGACGATCAGGTCTTTGAAAAAGTGGGTGACGATATGCTTACCGGCGCAGACGGCGGCGAAACACTGGACAATGGCACGGCAGATGACGGCGCAGGAAATGACTCGCTCTATTTCGGGTCTCGCGATATCGCTATCAAAGACGTCGGCGAGGATTCGTTTGTGACAGGCGACTGGGTCGAAGATAGCGAGCCCCCTGTCATAATCGATTTTGCGACAACGCAAGACCAACTTGTGGTGATGTATGATCCGGGCGATGCCACCGCGCCGGACCTCGCCATCACATCAGCCGCTGAGGGGGATCTGCTCGTTTCCCTCAGCGGGCAAACCATCGCGCGACTGATCGGGGACACCACCGGCTTTTCGCTGGACAACATCAGTCTTGTCGCGATGTGATTTGCCAGAAATGGCCTGAGCCTGCCAGCTCGGGCCATTTTTCTGTGGCGAGTTCTTCAGGCCATTTTCGCAACCGCATGATGACGCGGACAGCCAGTCAAGTGATCGTTAACCAGCCCGCAGGCCTCCATCCAAGCGTAGACAATCGTTGGGCCACAAAACCGAAACCCCAGCTTTTTCAAATCCTTGGACACTTGTGTCGAAAGATCTGTGGACGGCGGCACCTCTGCCATAGAGGCAAAGCGGTTTTGGATTGGCGCCCCACCGACCCGGTCCCACATGAATTGATCGAACCCCCCATTGGCCTCGACCTTTTGCCACGCACGCGCATTGCCAATCGCCGCCTCAATCTTGCCGCGATGGCGCACGATTCCGGGATCCTGCAAAAGGCGTGCGACGTCCCCTTCGCCCCACTCGGCAATCACATGCGGATCAAAGCCTTCGAACGCCGCGCGAAAGTTATCGCGTTTGCGCAGAATCGTAATCCACGCCAATCCCGCCTGAAACCCATCGAGAATCAGTTTCTCCCAAAGCGCGCGACTATCCCATTCCGGCACGCCCCATTCCGTGTCATGATATTTAATGTAAAGCGGGTCATCCCCGCACCAAGTACACCGTTCTGTCACTTTCAATAACCATTCCCGATATTTATGTGGTTTGGTCGACTTTATCTCAAATTAGAACAAAACACGAATGTTAAGATGATGTTCAGAGTTATTGCCGCATGACTGCATTACATCAGTTGGAGTCTTTCATGCCACCGCAGTACATTCATGGACCGAACCGGATTGCACCCGACTCCGCAAGCCCGCTGACTTATGCGGTTGCACAGCAGGACCGTGACACCATGAAAATGGTACGCGATGCGGTTCAAAACCAACAGGTCCTTCTTGCCTTTCAACCCGTTGTTAAATCCATCGGCCAGCAACGCCCCGCCTTTTACGAGGGTCTGATCCGAGTGCTCGACAAGACCGGAAGAATTATTCCAGCGGGTGACTTTATCAATGTCATCGAAAATACGGAACTGGGCCGGCAAATTGACTGCCTTGCGCTGGGGCTGGGCCTGAAAACCTTGGCAGACGTACCAGGGTTGCGGCTGTCAATCAATATGTCCGCGCGGTCGATTGGCTATCAACGTTGGATGGAGACGCTGAAACGGGGCTTGCGCGAGAACCCGACTGTGGCAGAGCGGTTGATCCTTGAAATCACCGAATCGTCCGCGATGTTGATGCCCGATATCGTTCGCGCCTTCATGAATGATTTCCAACACCTCGGGATCACCTTTGCGCTGGATGATTTCGGGGCCGGGTATACATCTTTTCGATATTTGCGAGATTTCTACTTCGATATTCTCAAAATTGACGGGCAATTCATTCGCGGCATCCACAATGACCCAGACAATCAGGTGCTGGCGCAGGCTTTGCTGACAATTGCGCAGCAATTTGATATGTTCACCGTCGCTGAGTTCGTGGAAACAGCTGAAGACGCTGCATTTTTACAGGACATGGGGATCGATTGCATGCAGGGCTATTTCTTTGGCGCGCCCACAACGCGCCCCAATTGGATTATTGCAAATCAGGAAAGGCACGCCAGCTAACCCCTAATTGTTGCCCCTTTCGCCATAGTTTCCCTTGCAATGCTGCACTGCAGCATTTATCCGTCCAGCATCGAAACATCGAAGACGGACTATGACCGGCGCGTCCGGCGCGTTACTGTCCGCCCAGATAGAATCTGATGGATAGAGGAACGCCATGACCAATGTTGTAATCGCCTCTGCTGCACGCACCGCCGTCGGCAGCTTTGGTGGCTCATTTGCGAACACACCTGCGCACGAACTTGGAGCAACCATGCTCGAAGCCCTTGTGGCCCGTGCAGGTATCGAAAAAGGCGAGGTCAGCGAGACCATTCTGGGGCAGGTTCTGACCGGTGGTCAGGGGCAAAACCCGGCCCGTCAGGCCCATATCAACGCCGGCCTGCCGGTTGAAAGCGCCGCCTGGAGCATTAACCAAGTCTGTGGCTCTGGCCTGCGCGCCGTCGCTCTTGCCGCCCAGCATATCCAATTGGGCGATGCGTCTATCGTTGCCGCTGGTGGCCAAGAAAACATGTCGATGAGCCCCCATGTGGCCAACCTTCGCCAAGGGCACAAAATGGGCGACATGAAATTCATCGACTCGATGATCAAAGACGGCCTCTGGGATGCCTTCAACGGCTACCACATGGGTCAAACTGCAGAAAACGTTGCTGACCAATGGCAGATTACGCGAGATATGCAGGACGTTTTCGCGGTTGCCAGCCAGAACAAAGCCGAAGCTGCACAGAACGCA
Organism: uncultured Rhodobacter sp.; assembly: GCA_937901435.1. Next base: position 2,779 of record CALGTJ010000552.1, read on the forward strand.
GGAAAGTTCGACGACGAAATCGTCGCCTTCACCGTCAAGACCCGCAAGGGTGATATCGTCGTCACCAAAGACGAATACATTCGCTACGGCGCAACCATAGAAGCGATGCAAAAACTGCGTCCTGCTTTCACCAAGGACGGCTCTGTTACTGCGGCCAACGCCTCTGGTATTAACGACGGCGCCGCCGGTGCTCTGTTGATGAGCGCGGCTGACGCTGAAAAGCGCGGAATCAAGCCTCTTGCCCGCATTGCCAGCTATGCCACCGCGGGTCTGGACCCGTCCATTATGGGCGTTGGGCCAATCTACGCCTCGCGCAAAGCGCTGGATAAAGCCGGTTGGAAGCCTGAAGATCTGGATCTTGTCGAGGCAAACGAGGCTTTTGCCGCGCAGGCCTGTGCCGTGAACAAGGACATGTGCTGGAACCCTGAAATCGTGAACGTCAACGGCGGCGCGATCGCCATCGGCCACCCGATTGGCGCTTCAGGAGCGCGCATTCTAAACACGCTTCTGTTTGAAATGCAGCGCCGCGACGCCAAGAAAGGCCTCGCCACGCTTTGTATCGGCGGCGGCATGGGCGTTGCCATGTGTCTTGAACGCGATTGATCTATTGCAGATGCGGCGGACATCGATCCGCCGCGCCTCAAATCATTGATAAATAAACAAATCTTGGAGGAGATACTATAATGGGACGTGTTGCCCTAGTGACCGGCGGCAGCCGGGGGATTGGCGAGGCCATTTCGAAAGCGCTCAAAGACGCAGGATATTCCGTCGCAGCCACCTATGCCGGAAACGACGAAAAAGCCGCCGCCTTTACCGCTGATACAGGTATCAAGACGTATAAGTGGGACGTGGCCGACTATGACGCCAGCGCTGCCGGGATCGCGCAGGTCGAGGCGGATCTGGGATCGATCGACGTGGTGGTCGCCAACGCCGGGATCACCCGCGACGCGCCATTCCACAAGATGACACCACAACAATGGAATGAGGTTATCGGCACCAACCTGAACGGCGTGTTCAACACCGTTCACCCGATCTGGCCGGGTATGCGCGAGCGCAAATTTGGCCGCGTCATCGTGATTTCGTCGATCAATGGCCAAAAAGGTCAGTTCGCTCAGGTAAACTACGCGGCCACCAAGGCGGGCGATTTGGGTATCATCAAATCACTGGCCCAAGAGGGTGCACGAGCAGGCATAACCGCCAACGCCATTTGCCCCGGCTATATTGCCACCGAAATGGTTATGGCCGTGCCGGAAAAAGTGCGCGAGTCGATCATTGCCCAGATCCCTACCGGGCGTCTTGGCGAAGCCAGCGAGATTGCTCGTTGCGTGGTGTTCCTTGCCTCTGATGATGCCGGGTTCATCAATGGTTCGACCATCTCTGCGAACGGTGCCCAATTCTTCGTCTAAGAAAACTTGTGTGACATTCAAAGGCCGCCCACATTCCGGGCGGCCTTTTTTTGTTTACCAACGGCGATGGAAGACCCAGCGCAACGCACCCAGAAACGCCTTGGAGCGTTCCTCACGAGCAGTTTGGTATGCGATTTTATTGCGCGGCGTTGTGTATGTGTCGTACATGTTTGCAATCCTCTGGATCTGTTTTTTTGAACTGACACTGTTATGCGAGATTGACACCCAGCCGACAAACGAGTCTTTCCAACGGTTCAGTTAAGATATACTGATGCGGAATGAGTGATCGCCTTCCTCCGCTGACCGCATTGCGCGCCTTCGAGGCCGCCGCACGCCATATGAGTTTTGCCAATGCGGCGGCGGAATTGAACGTGACGCCGGCAGCATTGTCATTTCAGATCAAATCAATTGAAGAGCACCTTGGCCAACCCCTGTTTCGCCGCCTCAATCGGGCAGTAGAATTGACTGAGGCCGGACGCGTGTTGCTGCCAGGCAGCAGTGAAGGCTTTCAAGCACTGGCGCAGGCATGGCGCGCAGCCCGGCGGGTGGGCGAGACCAATACCTTGACCGTGACAGCCGGACCCGCATTCACGGCGAAATGGCTGGCGCCGCGATTGTTTAAATTCGCTCAGGCTCATCCCAACATCGAACTGCGCTTTTCTGCCTCGCTACGAATCATGGATTTTGATCGGGACGAGATTGATCTGGCGATCAGATTCGGGCGCGGTCAAGATGACGGGCTTTATTCGCGGCCCGTGTTGAAAGAATGGCTGACCCCGATGATGCCGCCTGCCATGGCAGAGCGCGTAAAGACCCCCGAAGATCTGAGGACCGTTACTTTGCTTCATCAGGATGAGGCGTCTTTTGACGTTCCTCCACCGGGATGGGCGGTCTGGTTTCACGAAGCTGGGTTGGGGGACGCCCCGAAAGGCGGCGCAAGGTTTAGCCAGCCAGATCATGCGATTGACGCGGCGATCTCTGGTGCCGGCGTCGCGCTGGCTCGGTTTTCTTTGGCGGCAGGCGCGTTGCAGGCCGGCTCTTTGGTGACCCCGTTCAAATTGGCGCTGGCCATTGAAGAGCACTACAGATTGGTATGCCCACTGGGGGCAGAGAGACGCCCGCAGGTAAAAGCATTCATGGACTGGGTCGCGGCAGAAACGAGTGATTTAGATCGGCTCAACGCAGAGCGAAGGATGATCGAAATCAACTAGCGCGTAAAAAAATAGCACACGAGATGCCGAGATTGGCCCACCACACGATGTGGCAGGCCCGCCTGCTGGCGCAAAATTAGTGCGCAGAGAGGCGTCGGATTTCTTCCTTAAGGCGTAGTTTTTGTTTTTTCATTGCCTTGATCTGAAGGGCATCAGCGCCGGGGCTACGTTGTTCGTGTTCAACAGCCTCTGCCAGAGATTCATGCTTTTTCCGGAGCTCCTGCAAATGTGAACTCAAAGTCATCATTGTCCTCCTGTGTTGTCTATATTGACAGTGCACCACAAAAAAGGCGCTCTGTCATTACACTGTTACGCCAAATAGTAAATCGTGTGTTAATTGACTCAGCTATTTACGCCAATCCGCGTCAAAACACCCCGAATTGCGTAAAATTGCGCTGATTTCCGCCACATAACTGTCGCCATCGATCCTGTGTCGATCTCCGATATGCAAGATTTTCGGCGACAATAGGCGAAACGCCCCACCCGCGCCCTTGCGCGCCCGAAGGATCACCAGTTCGGCAGCGCGCCCGGACCGGGGCACGAGAGGCAACACCGAAAGATCCCCCAAACGGCTGTCACAGGCCGCAATCAGATCGGGCAAACGATCCGCCTTCTGGATCATTGTCATATGGCCTTTGGGCCGCATTCGCCGCACAGCGGCATCCACCCAAGTCCGCAAAGGCGCAGTTTCACCCAAAGCCGTTTCACGCCCGACTTTTGGCGAGGCAGTGCCGCGCGCGCGTTGATAATAAGGGGGATTGGCAAGCACATGGTCGAATTGCCGGGCGCGCAAGTCGCTAGGGGTATCTGTCAGATCGCCCGTGACTACGCCCATCGACAGGCCATTTAGGAGGGCGTTCTGACGGGCAAGCGTCGCGTATTCCGGCTGTACCTCTAGCCCTATCAGATCCAGATCACCGACGCGGGCTTGCAGGCAAAGCGAGGCCACCCCAACGCCACAGCCCAATTCCAACACCGACTGACCGGGCAAGGCAGTGACTGCGGCGGCCAGAAATACCGCATCCACGCCCGCGCGATAGCCCTTGGCCGGTTGCGTAATCGTCAAACGCCCCCCCAAAAACTGGTCACGGGTGGTCGCACTCACGTTACTTTCCCATGTCGATGTCATTATCCCGCATGATGGCCTCGGCGCGGAAATGATCCCGGTCCGCAACCATCAAACGGCGCGGCAATATGCCAATGGATCCCTCGAGCGCGCTCATATGGACGTCCATCGCAAAGCAGTCTATATCCTCGCCCTCAAGCAGAGCAGAGGCAAAGGCGATCACTGTCGGGTCGTTGGTGCGAAGAAGTTCTTTCATTTTGAAGATGTAGGGGCAAGGCTATGGGTTTGTCGAGGGGGCTGACGATACGGTGATGAGCCTGGATAATGCACAGATAAAGCCGCACGAGCGACTGGCCGCCGCATTGGCCGTAGATCTGGACGCTGTGAACGTTCTCATTCGCGAACGTATGGCGTCCAAACATGCCCCACGGATCCCCGAAGTGACCGCGCATCTGGTCGAGGCAGGCGGCAAGCGTCTGCGCCCGATGCTGACGCTCGCAGCGGCGCGCATGTGTGGCTATACCGGCCCCTATCACGTGCACTTGGCAGCCACGGTCGAGTTTATCCACACGGCCACCCTGCTGCACGACGATGTGGTGGACGAAAGCGGTCAGCGGCGCGGTCGCCCCACCGCGAACCTGCTGTGGGACAATAAATCCAGTATCCTTGTGGGGGATTACCTGTTTTCCCGCTCGTTTCAATTGATGGTCGAAACTGGTAATATGCGGGTTTTGGGCATCCTTGCGAACGCCTCTGCAACGATTGCCGAGGGCGAAGTTCTGCAACTGACAGCGGCGCAAAATTTGTCGACAAACGAGGCGATTTATCTGCAAATCGTGCGCGGCAAGACAGCGGCACTGTTTTCTGCTGCGACCGAAGTGGGAGGCGTGATCGCGGGTGCGCCCGAGGAACAGGTCAGGGCGCTGTTTGACTATGGTGACGCGCTTGGGATTTCGTTTCAGATCGTTGATGATCTTCTGGATTATGGCGGCTCTGACGCGACGGGCAAAAACATCGGGGACGATTTCCGCGAGCGCAAGCTTACGCTGCCGGTGATCAAGGCAATCGCCTGTGCCGATGACGAAGAGCGTGCGTTCTGGAAGCGGACCATCGAAAAGGGTGACCAGCGTGACGGTGATCTGGATCACGCGCTTGGTTTGCTGGCAAAACATGGCACGATGGAGCAAACGCAGTTGGACGCGATTGATTGGACGAAAAGGGCGCAAGCAGCCTTAACAATCCTGCCCGCGTCCGATTTCCGCGAAATGCTACATGATCTGGCAGATTACGTGGTCGCGCGGATAAGTTAGAATCCAAAGTGATTCGCGAAACGCTATATTGGATCTATCGTCCAGAACATCAGCTCAACCGTTTGGCCTTGTTCTGTTTTTAAACATCCCGTGGTCTGGGGCAGAGCCCCGGTTGGCCAAATTTGCCTCGCAAATTCGATTACCTTAACGCCCACTCAGACGCGGCGGCCACCCACCAATCGGGAAAGACCTCGCGGATATCGTGCGCCGCCCAATCCGCCTCTGTGCGGCTGGCGTATAGACCAAAACAGGTCGCGCCAGAGCCTGACATCCGCGCAAGCAAACAGCCATCTGTGGCCGCGATCCTGGACAGGACCACCCCGATGGCAGGCGCAATGCTGCGGGCGGGCATTTCCAGATCATTGCGTTGCCTGTGCAGCCAAGCGGCAAAGGCGACAGAATCGTCCCACTCAGGCAGATCCTCAGGCATGGCCCGGTTGGTTTTTGTGCAAAGCGCGGCAAAGACCTTCGGTGTCGGCACTTCGACCTTGGGGTTCACCAGCACCATATGAATAGGTGGCAAGCCCTCGACAGGGTCGAGCTGATCACCAATTCCACGCATTCGCGTTGGGCGCGCCCGTAAGCAAACCGGAACATCTGCACCGAGCCTTGTGATAGACTCCGGGGCAGGCAGAGGGCGGTCAAAAACCTCTGACAGAGCCCGCAACGTCGCGGCCGCATCAGACGACCCGCCCCCGATACCAGAGGCCGAAGGCAGGTGTTTATCGAGATGGAGAGATACCTGATCATCCGGCGCAAACGCAGCCTTGGCTTTCATCACCAGATTGGCACCATCCGTTGGCACGCCTTCCGCAAAAGGGCCGGTCACGGTTAGCCCGCTTGGGCCATCTGCCTTGGCAAGGACACGGTCACCTACATCGACAAACACCACAAGCGAGTCGAGCAGATGATACCCGTCCTCCCTTTGGCCCGTGACGTGCAATGTCAGGTTTATCTTGGCGGGGGCAAAGGCCTCAGCCGTCTTTGGCAGTAAGGACAATCGGCTCTGCGCCTTCTTCTTCCAGAACCACGTCCAGTCCGACCTCAAGCTTGCGACGGATCCGGGTTGCGTCTTTTTCTTCGGGATCAAACGACAGTGCACGACGCCATTGGAACGACGCCTCTACCTTGCGGCCTACTGCCCAATAGGCATCGCCCAGATGATCGTTTACCACCGGATCGACAGGCATCAATTCAGCCGCACGTTCCAGATTGACGACGGCCTCGGTGTAGTTTCCAGTCCGAAACTGCACCCAACCAAGGCTATCGACGATGTAGCCAGAGTCGGGGTCAGCGGCCACCGCCTCTTTGATCAACTCGACCGCCTCGTCCAGATTTTCACCCATCTCGACAAAGGAATAGCCAAGGTAATTCAGGACCTGCGGTTGACCGGGGTTCAGGTCCAGCGCCTTGCGAAAATCGGCCTCTGCCTGTTCCCATTTGTCTGTCCGCTCGAATGTGATCGCACGGGCAAAGAACACACGCCACTGGCCACGGGTCGGTTCCGGGAACAGGGCCAACGCAGAATCATAGGCTTGGGACGCCTCTTCGTACCGCTCCAGCCCACGAAACGTGTCCCCGAGCGTGATCAGCACCGCGGCATTATCCGGGCGCGCAGCCGTCAGCTCTTGCAAGACCGCGATCGCGCCATCTGTGTCGCCGGATTTGCGCAGCGCATCGGCACGTCCCAGTTCCGCATCGTCAAAGGCCGGATCATCAGCCGGGATTTTCATGTAGCTTTCTGTTGAAAGTTCGTAACGTTCCAGATTTTCCAGCAGCGAAGCGCTTAGCAGGATACCATCGACCTGATCGGGTCGCAGATATTCCGCAAGACGACTGTACAGCAGCGTATAGCCATCAGCGGCCTCGCCATTCAGCGCCCCCGCCACGACCAGATAAACCTCTGCCGCACCGTCCTTGGTGTTACGGATCGCATCGTAGGGGATAGGCTTGCCCGCCTCTAGTTCGGCGCGCAGTTTCTCGAGCGCCGGATCGAGACCTCCGGGAAAGGTCGCGTCAATCAGATCAACCGCATCCGGGTTGCGATCCAACTGACTAAGCACCTGAACATAGGCAAGAATCCCGCGACGGGTCAGTTGCAACGGGCCGGCCGCATCGCCCGAAAGGATCTCTGCCGCGCCTTCATAGTCGCCAGCCATGCCCAGCCCGAGCGCCTTGTGGTAGAGGCCGAAAATCTCGATGCCCTTGGTCTCTGCGACCACGTCAAAGGTGGCAATCGCATCGCTCATCTTACCAGCGCCAAGTTCAGCCCAAGCTTTTAGCAGGCCGTCGATCAGCGGGCCAACCGATTGACCGGCCTCAATATCCGCAAGCACACTGTCAAAATTCTCGCGTTTGATCCCATCCGCCAGAAGCACCATATTGGCGATCTGGCTAGAGGCCCCCGTCGACATCAGACGCCGGGCTACGGCCGCCGCGCGCTCTGCCTGACCCAACCCGAGGTAGGCCATCACCGCGTTTTCCATCAGCGCCGGATTGCCGGTATCCTGCATCATGGCGCGGGCGAAATAATCCGCAGCGGCACGATAATCGTTAAAAATGCTGGCCTGCCGCGCGGCGAGGTAAGACCCCGCCACGCCCTGCGACATGGCCGGGGCAGCAAGTGTAAGGCCGAACCCGGCCACTGCGATCGCTTTGAGTGTTGAACGGAATTGCACTGTGATATTGCCTCATAAAGGACGTTATCTAGAAACCTAGCCCGCACAGCCCAATGAGGCAATGCGGGGTTTGAATTACCCGACGTATCACACGAAAGCTTTACATATTGGGATAGTTCGGCCCGTCGCCCCCCTGCGGCACAGTCCATGTGATATTCTGGCTTGGATCCTTGATGTCACAGGTCTTGCAGTGCACGCAGTTCTGAAAGTTTATGACAAAGCGCGGATCGCTGCCCGCCTCTTGCACAACTTCGTACACACCTGCCGGGCAATAGCGTTGCGCCGGTTCGGCGTAGTCTGGCAGGTTGACCGCAATCGGCACCGAGGCGTCCTTGAGGTGCAGGTGGGCTGGCTGGCTTTCTTCGTGGTTTGTCATCGAAAAACTGACATTGGTCAAACGATCAAACGACAGTTTGCCGTCAGCCTTGGGATAGTCGATGGGGTGATACTTGGCCGCTTTTTCGGTGGCATCGGCATCGGTTTTGCCATGTTTCAGCGTACCGAACATGGAATGGCCGAACAGCGTGTTGGTCCACATATCAAGCCCGCCGACCGTCAGCGAGGTCATCAGGCCACGGCTCGACCACAACGGTTTGACATTGCGCACACGCTTAAGGTCCTGACCCACAGGACCTTTGCGCAACTCTGCGTTATAGCCGTCCAACGTATCCCCGGCACGCCCCTTGCCCAGCGCCACATGCGCCTCTTCGGCCGCGGCAATGCCGGACAACATGGCGTTGTGATTGCCCTTGATACGCGGCACGTTGACCAGACCAACGGAACAGCCCAACAAAACGCCGCCGGGGAAACACGCCTTTGGCATCGACTGGAACCCGCCCTCACTGATCGCGCGCGCGCCATAGGCGATGCGTTTACCGCCCTTCAGAAGCTCCGCGACCATTGGGTGATGCTTGAACTGCTGGAATTCCTGATAGGGGGACAGATAGGGATCCTTGTAGTTCAGATGGACCACAAAACCGACATAGACCTGATTGTTATCAAGATGATAGATGAAGGATCCACCACCGGCACGCTTGCCCAAGGGCCAGCCCATCGTATGGGTCACCGTGCCTTCGCTATGTTTTTCCGGATCAATTTCCCAGATCTCTTTCATCCCAAGACCGTATTTGGGCACATCAGATTTCGCGTCGAGTTCGTATTTTGCGATGACCTCTTTGGACAGGGACCCACGCACGCCCTCGCCAAGGAAAACATACTTGCCGTGCAATTCCATCCCCGGCTCATAGTTGGGGCCCTGCGCGCCATCGGCGGTTTTGCCGAACTCACCGGCAACCACGCCCTTTACCTCGCCATTCTCGCCGTAGACCAGTTCAGAACAGGACATGCCGGGAAAAATTTCGACGCCCATTTCCTCTGCCTGCTCAGCCATCCAGCGGCAGACATTGGCCATCGAGACAATGTAATTGCCGTGATTGCTCATCAAGGGCGGCATTGCGAAATTGGGAATACGCAGCGCCCCGGCCTCTCCCAGCATGTAAAAATTGTCTTTCTTGACCGGCACCGTGATTGGCGCGCCTTTTCCTTCCAGTCGGGGATAAGCGCATTCAGACCGACAGGGTCCAGCACCGCACCAGACAGAATATGCGCGCCCACTTCGGACCCTTTTTCAAGCACAACAACGCTAAGTTCTGCGTTAAGCTGTTTCAGCCGGATTGCGGCAGACAGGCCAGCAGGACCGGCACCCACGATCACAACATCATATTCCATCGACTCGCGCTCGATCTCGGCCATCTATGCTTTCCTTGTGTTTCACAACCAATTCCGTCCGCAAACAGGTAATGACGTGGCCTGCTCGGGTCAATTGCGACACGTCGTTCCACAAGGCGAAAGCGCATCTTGAGGTTTTGTGAAAAAAGGCTTGATCTCAAGTGAGCTTGAGGAATTACACCCAAGGACAGTCAGACACGGAAAGGACAGACCATGACACCCGCCCAATTGGAACACGCGAATTTCACCGTCTCGGACCCCGAGAAAACCGCCGCATGGATGGCGGAAGTCTTTGGCTGGCGCATCCGCTGGCAGGGCAGTTCGATTTTTGAGGGTAAATCCTATCACGTGGGCAGCGACGACACCTATGTGGCGATCTATCGACCCAAAGGTGATATCACCGACGGCAGTTCAAGCTATGGCACGCGAGGGGGGTTAAACCATCTCGGCGTCGTGGTCGATGATCTGGACGCCGCCGAGGCGCGTGTGATTGCCGCCGGGTTCACACCGCGCAGCCATGCAGACTATGAACCGGGCAGGCGGTTCTATTTTGACGACCACGACGGGATAGAGTTTGAGGTGATCAGTTATTCCTGATCAAAAACTGCGCCCCGCCTTCTGATACATTGCCCTTCGATGGGGCTGTCACAGGTCGGGGCGCGGTTATCTGTCAATAAACTGTCGCCGCTTCGATCGTGTCGCTACCGGGCGCGATTTTCCAGATCCGATAGGCAGATGTGCCAAGGTAAACCGTCCCGTCAGTGCCTTCGGTGATCGCGGTGACCCGCTCTGACGGACCGCCGATGCTCTCTGCCTGCACCTCGCGGGTCATCTCGCCCGCCACACCATTGTCGAACGGATGAAACCGAACGTCGCGATTGGTGGTCATGATGATCTTTGTTCCATCGTTGCTGATCCGCGAGTGACCGACATAGTTTTCTCCCATGTCCAGCAGTTTCGCGGTGCCGCCCGGTTGGATCATGGCAGAATCGTTGACCCCGTTCACAAGCGTCATCGCATCCCCCATCATCTGCACATAATTCGGCTGCGTGACGCGGAAATACGTGTCGGCAACCGCGAAACTACCGGCCCTGAGATCTGCCGAAACGACTTGCGAAATATAGCCGTCATGCTCTTGGCGGAACAAATACTTGTCATACCCCTTCAGATCCGATCCGGGCTGGGCCTTTTCCTCTGCATCTGAGGATTTCGAACTTGTCAAAAGGATCGCACTGGTGCCATCCCCGCTGAGCGCGACGTCAGTTGTGCGAATATCTGGCATCTCCAGCGTGCTCATAAGCTTGCCGCTGGTGGCGGCCAGAACCGTCAGAATGCCCCCCTTATAATTGGCATCCAGTAGCGCGAGCCGTCGTGCATCCGGCGCATAACTGACGGCGTCCACGTCTTCTGCCGAAAACTTTACCTTGAACGAGCCTGAATTGACCGCCTGAAACGTCCCGTCATTGGTGCGTAAAAAGACTGTATCGCCGTCCGCGCTATAGGAAATCCACTTTATCTGCTCTGGAATATAGCGCCGTTCTGCCACCGACATATCCGCCGTCGCCATTCGATACAGCACACGGTTGTCGCCTGCCACCAACAGCGTTGCACCATCCGGGCTGATCGTCAGCGCCTCGATTTCATGCGCCACTGCGCCCTGCGACGCCAGCATCAACGCCGCAATTCCCACTGTGATATATCGTTTCATTATTAACCCTCCCTTAGGCCGGGTTTGCGATCTTAAACCCAGCCAAATATGTAACCCATAAAAACCAGTTGATGCAGAATATCGCGAAGCCGCCGTCTGGCAAGCGCGAAAAAGGCTGGATTCCCATACTATACTTGACATTTTAGAGCGCGGGCATGACTTAGGAGAACGATTAACGAGAGTTCGAACCCTTTTTTGCCGGAACATTCGAGATGGATAAGATACCCCTGACCCGTACGGGCCACACCGCCTTAAGTGACGAGCTTAAGACGCTAAAGTCGATAGAACGCCCGGTCGTGATCCGTGCGATCGCCGAGGCGCGCGAGCATGGGGACCTGTCGGAGAACGCCGAATATCATGCAGCGCGCGAAAAACAGTCGTTCATCGAGGGCCGCGTCAAAGAGTTGGAGGGCATTCTGTCTCTGGCCGAGGTGATCGACCCGGCCAAGCTGAACGGGTCAATCAAGTTCGGCGCGACGGTAAAGCTGGTCGACGAAGATACGGACGAGGAAAAGACCTATCAGATCGTCGGCGAGGCAGAGGCGGATATCGAACGCGGTTTGTTGAACATCAAATCTCCGCTTGCCCGCTCCCTGATCGGCAAGGAAGAAGGCGACAGCATCGAAGTGCGAACACCGGGCGGTGAAAAAGCCTATGAGGTGCTGAGCGTCCGGTTCATCTAGCCGCTCGATAGCTTTTGCCCAAGGGGCTCTGTCAGTTAAATGTCTGAAAACACGCCACAACCGCCAATAGAACTTGGCATCTACCGTCGCTATGACGCCCCGCCAAAGGTGTCGCCGGCGGAAAAGATTGCTATGGTCTTGTCGGTGGGTTGGGTTGTTGTCATCGGGCTTTTCTTTGTGCTCACCAGCCTCGCGGCACCCGAATTGGACAGCCTGCGTTTTGTGATGACGTTGATGGCGATTTTCCTGCCTGTTGCGATGATTTGGGTGGTGTCCGCTGCGCATAAATCCAGCCGCATCATGCGCGAGGAATCCAGCCGCTTGCAGGCCGCCATCGACGCCATGCGCAAGACCTATCTGCAAACGCAACAGACCGCTCCGGGCATGAAGCCCGCGGTCGAACGCAAGCTGGAAGAGATCGCAGCCGCCCAGCGCAAAACGGAAAGCGCGATCGCGATGTTCACCTCGATCCGCCCCGAAGCGCCGCGACCTGCGGTCAGCGCCGGCACGGCCCTGCCTCAAGTTGAGAGCGAGTCGGAAGAGCAAGGCAAACTGGCGCTTGGCACCAGCGCCGAAGAGATGCGCCCGCCGGTGAATGTGCCAGACTTCATCCGCGCGCTGAACTTTCCCGAGAATGCCGAGGATAAAGAGGGCTTTCGCGCCCTGCGCCGCGCCTTGCAGGATCGTCAGACTGCGAAATTGGTACAGGCAAGCCAGGACGTGCTGACAATGCTCAGCCATGATGGCATTTATATGGATGACATGCGCCCTGATCGCGCCCGACCTGAGATTTGGCGCATGTTTGCCGAAGGCTCACGCGGGCGCACGATTGCCGCACTTGGGGGCGTGCGCGACAGGTCATGTCTGGCGCTGACCACGGGACGGATGCGGCAAGATCCGGTGTTTCGCGATGCCGCGCATCATTTCCTGCGGACCTTTGATTCGACGTTTTCGAGCTTTGCAAAGACCGCCAGTGATCAGGATATCTCTGCCCTTGGGGACACGCGCACCGCGCGCGCTTTCATGTTGCTGGGCAGGGTCACAGGGATCTTTGACTAGCCCGTGACCGCATCCCCCATGCCCTTTTCCGCGAGTTCTCGAAAAAGCTATCAGCGTGGCCTTATTGATGGCCTGCCATTTCTACTCGTAGTCGCGCCGTTTGCGATGCTCTTTGGCGCCTTGGCAACCGAGGCCGGGCTGACCATCGTCGAGACTATGGGTTTCACCATCGTCGTGGTGGCCGGGGCCTCACAGTTTGCTGCGTTGCAACTGATGATGGACAATGCACCAACCTTTGTCGTGCTGACCACCGCCCTCGTCGTCAACCTGCGTATGGCGATGTATTCAGCCGCTTTGGCACCTTATCTCAGCGAGGCACCGCTGTGGAAAAGGGCGATGCTGGCCTATTTCAACGTGGACCAGACCTACAGCCTCAGCTTTGCCGAATACGAGCGTGATCCAGCGATGCCATTGGCGAACAAGATCGCCTATTTCGCGGGGGTTTCGACGCCGCTTTGCCCGCTTTGGTATATGTTCACCTATCTGGGCGCGGTGCTGGGCGGAGGTATCCCGCCAGAATATGCCATTGATTTCGCAGCCCCAATCGCGTTTCTTGCGATGATTGCCCCAGCTCTCAAGACCTTGGCGCATGTATCTGCCGCGCTCACCTCTATCGTTCTGGCCTTGGCGCTCTCCTGGATGCCTTCTGGAACAGGCTTGATCATCGCGGCGATTGTCGCAATGGCCGTGGGCGCGCAAATCGAGCTTTGGATGGCGCGGCGCAGCACATGAGCTATTCCACAGCAGAGATCTGGTTTATCATCGTGGTGCTGGGTGTTGGCACCTTTCTGATCCGGTTTTCGTTTCTGGGTCTGATGGGCGGGCGCAGCTTTCCACCCTGGGCTCTGCGGTATCTGCGCTACACGCCTGTGGCCGTGCTCCCCGGTCTGGTCGCGCCACTGGTGTTATGGCCGGATGCCACGGGCGGCGATCTTGATCCGCCGCGTTTGATGGCGGGGGCTGCTACCCTGATCGCCGGACTAATCAGCAAGAGCGTCACGATTGCCATGGGGGCAGGTGCTGCAACGCTTTATGGGACCATGTATCTGCTTGGTTAGCTGGGTTTTCTGAGATTAGGCGCGTTGATCGTCGCATTGTTCGCAGGGGAATTGTCACGGAATTCGGTACGCTTCACATTGGGCAGCGTCGCCACATAGTCCATAAGTTTCACCGGGTAGAACGTCCCCGGCGCGCCCTCGAAGCCCGGCAATTGGCGCAGGATATCCGTATTGGCCTTGGTGCAATAAGCCTTTGGCACAGCACCATATTCCTGCACCAAGCGCAGCGCCTTTTCCGCAACCGCGGCGGACACGGGAATTTCTTGGCTTACCACGTGCCATGTCTCGCGGGCGTGATATTCTTTGTAGAATTGCACCGCCGCATCCTGCATCCCGTAGTGCACGTCATTGCGCTCGGGAAGCTGCGGATGTTGCCAAGTGCCAGCGGGATCAAAAATCAACCGTTGGGACCCGTTGATCAGCAGGGCAGAGTGCCCACCACTGCCATTGCTGTTGGACACAACGGTCATCACCGTGATCGAGGGCGGTGCATCACTGCGATAGACAGCCTGCTGCACATCCGCCTCGGGCGCATAGGTTTTCTCGGCCCCACATGCACCCAAGGTAAGTGGCACCATTAGTGCAATTATCCAACGCCGCATATGGCCCACCCCGTAGATTATCGTCGTTTCACGTAATGTAGCCGATCGAATTAGCCGTTGAAAATCGCCAGCAAGATCAACGCCGCCACGATAACGATGATACCGTTCTTGACCCAAGTGACAAACCCCTCAAAGGTGTGTTCCTGCACCGAAGTGTCCATCTCGCCGTGTTTGTGCTCAGCCATTTGCCTGATCCTCGTATAAAACTGTTTCGGGCTGTGTAATTGATTCAATACGTCCTGTCACGCCCATCATATCGCGCATTTCAGCGCATGTGCCCTGTGGTTCATTCTGCCCGTCACCCCTCATCAAGGTCGCGCGCCAGACGAAAGCCGATCCGTTTGGGCGCATCACTTGCCACCTGTTTTGGCAGGGCCCGCAGCATCACATTCAGCTGGGTGACATGCTGGATCAGCTGAGTCTTCGTGCCCTGCGGATCGCTGCCATAAAAGGTCACCAGATCGGGGTCAAAATACCCTATCCCCTCAATCCGGATTACCCCGGCTTCTGCCCCGGTAAACCCCATCGCGACCTCATGCTGATTGTCTAAAGTCTCCTCAAAGTTCTTGATATATAGAATCAGTCTCTCATAAGCCCATTTAGCAGAGGTTTTACTACCAATTGGTTGCTTTAGCGCCTTTGGCAGTTCCAAATTCTCTGCGTGGCAGGGCGCATTCGGGTCTGTGTGAACCACATGAGCCACGGCAAACACCTCTGCTTGGGCGGCCTCGGCGGTCGTTTTGATATCGTCCATCGGATCAGCCCTCGTGCCGTTGCCAGTGCCACGCGCCATTATCACCGCGTGTCCGTGTTATTTTTCCCAGCTTATGCAAATGGTTCAGATGCGCAACCGCCTCGACCAGTGCCAAACCATATTCCCCCTCGCCAATGCTGCGTTTGAACAGATGCGCAAAGCAATCGACCGCCAGATGAGGCGTGGTCAATTCGGCCTCTAGCCGATCCAGCGCGGAATGATGATTGTCGATCAATTGTCGCATCCGCAGGGGCAGATTGCGAAACGGCAGTTTGTGACCGCCCAGAACCAAATGGCCTTCACGCGCATGGGTTGCCAGACGCTCACAGGCCTCAAGCCATTCCCCTACAGGATCGGCCGCAGGTTCTGTCGCATAGACACCAAGATTGGGCGAGATCGACGACAGGATCTGATCGCCTGCCAACACAAGATCACCATCGCGGCTCCAGAGTGTGGCATGTTCAGGCGCGTGGCCATTGCCGATCCGCACATCCCAATCGCGCCCCCCGATGTGCAGGCAATCGCCCTCTTGAATGCGGGTGAATCCCAACGGCAAGGGCGCAACCACATCGATAAAATTGAAAGGACGCTCTGTCAGGCGTTTCTTATAAATCGCCTCGTCCATACCGGCCCCGCGCCAGAATGCCAGCGTTTCGGCGGCGGGTGTGGCCTGCTCGTCCAGCGTCAGCATCCGCGCCATAAACCAGGCTGTTCGGGT
>CALGTJ010000553.1 GCA_937901435.1 uncultured Rhodobacter sp.
GTTGCGGTGACCTCGACCCTGTTCCTGTTCTTTGTCGAAAGCCGCCTTGGCGCGCCGGGCCTTGAGGGGCCGCTGTTATTGTTGTTCTTTGCCGCCGCTGCCGGGTCCGCGCCGATCTGGGGCAAGCTGGCGCAAAGCTTTGGACCCAAGCGCAGCCTGCTGGCGGGGATGGTCCTGTCGGTTGTCGCCTTTGGTTTCGCCGCTACGTTAAGCCAAGGCGACACTCTTGCCTTTGCCGTGATCTGTCTGGCCTCTGGCGCGGCGCTTGGGGCGGATATGACGTTGCTGCCTGCGATCTTTGCCACGCGGATGGCCAAAATCGCCCCCAACGCAGGACAGGCCTTTGGCCTTTGGTCCTTTGTGTCGAAATTCACTCTCGCCTTTGCGGCGGTGATCCTTTTGCCGCTGCTGGACTACGCCGGGTTTAAATCCGGTGCGCAAAACCCAGAGGCGGCCTTGTCGATGTTAACTTATCTTTATGCGCTTTTGCCCTGTGCATTGAAAGTCGTGGCGATTGCCCTTTTGGCCGCCACGCCAATGGAAAGGAGTTGAAACTATGAGTACGATCCTCTCTCTGCTGGCCGGTTTTGTCGCCGCGCTGTTTGTTGTGGTTCTTTGGACGCGTGCGTTCACGTTTCGCGCCCAAAAGCCTGCGGATTATGCCGGAAAAGGCCCGGAGTTTGATATACGTCAGGTCCTGAACGGTCCCCTGCTGTGCGAAGGTGTGATTTATGGTCCGACCGGGCGGGTCAGTTCGCGCTTTGTGGCCGATATGCACGCCACATGGGAAGGCAATGTGGGACGCATGACGGAACATTTCCGCTATGACAGTGGGGCCACACAAGACCGCGAGTGGACCCTTACGTTGGGCAATGACGGCAGCATCCGCGCCGAAGCCCCCGATCTGGTCGGCACAGGGAAGGGAATGCAATCGGGCCCCGGCGTTTTGTTGAATTATCGCATTAAATTGCCTTCTGACTCTGGTGGTCACGAGTTGGATACGACAGACTGGATGTATCTGGTCGAGAACGGCTCGATCATCAACCGCAGCCAATTCCGCAAATTCGGGATCAAGGTCGCGGAACTGGTGGCAACGATGCGGCGCGTGGAGGCGGCATGAGCGAATGGGTTGGTAAACGGTATTGGCTGATCGGGGCGTCCGAGGGGTTGGGGCGCGCTCTGGCCCACAAGCTGAATGCGATGGGGGTCGATGTGATCGTCAGCGCCCGCAGCGAGGATCGCCTTAAAGAACTGGTGGCTGAATTGCCCGGCAAAGCCTCGTATCAGGTGGTTGATGTGACGGACACGGCCTCGGTCACGCAGGCGGCAGAGGCGATCGGCCGGATCGACGGCATGGTGTATCTGGCGGGGGTTTATTGGCCGATGGCCGCGAGCGACTGGAAAGCCGAAGACGCGCAGATGACGGTCGATGTGAATTTCGCCGGCGCGATGCGCGCGGTTGGGGCCGTTCTGCCACAGATGACAGAGCGCGACTCTGGTCATATCGTCCTGACAGGCTCGCTATCCGGGTTTCGTGGCCTGCCAGAGGCGGCGGCCTACGGGTCGACCAAAGCGGCTGTGATGCATCTGGCAGAATCGCTGTATTGTGATCTGCGCACCAGCGGCGTGAAGGTGCAGGTCGGCAATCCGGGCTTTATCAAAACCCGGCTGACGGACAAGAATACCTTTAAGATGCCCTTTATCATGGAACCCGAAGAGGCCGCGCGGGCTATGGTTGAACTGATGATGAGCGACCATTTCAAGCGC
>CALGTJ010000554.1 GCA_937901435.1 uncultured Rhodobacter sp.
TGGCGCTGCGGCCTGCGCTTGGTCCGTTAGCGGCCTGACCCTTTCCGGCCTGACGTGCTGTCGGTTTTGCCCTCATCCGACTTACCATCCCCTGCCGATGCGCCCTTTTGCGATTGGCCGCCTTTGGCGGATTCATAGGGGAAGGTTACCGTTTCTTCATCGCGCCGGCGGGTGGTTTGATAGGCTTTTGTGGTGACATTCGAACATTTCGCACAGGTATAAGTATCCAGAACGTCAAATTTATCCTCGATCCAGCTTGTCACCTGGGTGGATTTATCCGGTTGTTCTTTGCGTTCGTCCTTGGGTGTGCTGGCGATCAGGGTTTCGACGTGATCACTGCGCGACCGGCTAAAGGCCGCGCCGCAGCTGTCGCATTTTGCGGTCTTTGCAGCTGAGTTGAAACTGGCGCGGAACACTGCGAATGCGGTAGCCATTCCAATGACAAGAGCACCGCCAAACCGCACAGCGCCCCCCTGCCCGCCCAAAATCCAGAGCAGGACAAGCCCGACAATCGCCCCGACAACCACGCCCCAAATCAGCGCCGTTTTCTGGATTGCCGCGCGTTTTGCCACCTGATCTTGCGATAAATCTACCATGTCGCCCCCATTCTGGTCTGGTCAGTTTACGCGCCGCTGCGACAATCGGTCAATTAGAGACTTGGACCGCCCCTTTGCGCCCTGACTCTCGGTCCTGTTTTCCTGTCCCCAATCTCTCTGTCCCGGGCACCCATGGCCGCAGGTTCCGGAAACGCGAGAGGCCTCATGCCACGAAAACCCGATCCTGCGAGACCAAGGGCAAAAAACCGGACCGTTCAGACCATTTTCGCCAGCCAAAGCTGCGTGCCGTATAGACGCCGTTCCCCGCTTGGGACTACACTGAATCCACCCGGGAACGTGTCAAGCGTGTCAGGTCCGCCCTGTCAGAGCTTGAGCCTGATCGCGGGCTTCGTAATCGACGGGTTCGTGATCGACGGGGGCCTGATGGGGCGCAATTGGAGGAGCAGAAAATGACAACAGAACGCATTGGGATCATCGGCACCGGGCGCATGGGCACAGCAATGGCAAAGCGCTTGCTGGCACAGGGGTATTCCGTCAGCGTCTGGAACCGCAGTGAGGCCGGTCGGACCGACGCGACAGAGGCCGGCGCCATTGGCGCGGATGACTTGGCAAGCCTTTGTGAATCCAGCGATATCCTGATCTCGTCTGTCACGAATTACGAGGCTCTTTGCGATGTCCATCAGGGCGCGGCGGGACTGCTGGCACAGGATCTGAAGGGCAAGCTGTACATCGAGATGAGCACACTCTTGCCCGACGAACAGATATCTCTGGCCAAAGACGTCACAGCCGCCGGGTGCGGGTATGTAGATTGTCCGGTCGGCGGCACCGTGGCCCCGGCCCTGAACGGCGCTTTGTTGGGAATGGCAGGCGGCGAACCCGCCAGTTGGGAGCGTGCGCGCCCGGTGATGGAAGACCTGTGCAAACGGGTCGAACATCTGGGCCCTGTCGGCACCGGGGCTGCGATGAAACTGGCCGTAAACCTGCCGCTGGCGATGTATTGGGCCACGTTAGGTGAGGCGATGAACATGCTGAAAACGCAGGGCATTTCCAATGCGACCGCCGCCAGTCTGCTGGGCGATTCATCCGCCGGACCTGTTGTTCTCAAGAACCGGATGGAGTTGATCGTCAAAACGCTGGACGGCACGGATCAGATCGGCACATTCGACGTCAACGGGTTTCACAAGGATCTGTCGCTTGCCCTGAAATGGGCCGAACATCTTGGCGCGCCGATGCAAGTCTCTGGGGCGGTTCAAAAGGTATATGAACAGGCCATCGAAAAGGGGCTGGGCGGTTTTGACGGCTCTAGTGTGTCGCGCTTTATCGTGGACCAATAGGGCGCGCAGTCTTACGCAGGACGCAGACCAAAAGGATGACCGTGACAGATCTCAGAATACTCAGCGGCGGGGCGGCAAAGGGGCTGGTCACGGCCATGACAAATCCGTTTAGCGCCCTTACCGGATTGGGGATAAACGGCGACTATGGCGCAGTGGGCGGGATGCGGGATCGCATCAAGGCGGGCGAGGCCGTTGACGTCGTGATCCTGACCAAAGCGATCCTCGACCAGCTTGCCCACAGCGGCCATGTGATCGCCGGATCTGTTGCGGATCTGGGCCATGTGGTGACGGGCCTTGCCCTGCGCAAAGATGCGCCTGTTCCAGATATCTCGACCCCTGATATCTCGACCCCGGATGCTCTGCGCAGGCTGCTGTTGGCGTCGGACGGGATCTATCTGTCCGACCCGGTGCTTGCCACGGCGGGGCGTCACTTTACCCAAGTGATAGAGCGACTGGGGATCACGGATCAGGTTGCGGATCGGATGCATTGCTATCGCAGTGGTCATATCGCCATGGCGGCCCTTGCGGCAAGTGACGACCTGCGCCCGGTTGGCTGCACCCAGATCACCGAGATCCTGACGACGCCCTCTGTGTCCTATGCGGGCGCTTTGCCCGACGGTTTTGGGCTTGTGACCACATATGCCGCCGCAGTGGCGGCGCGAACCGCGCACCCCCACGCCGCGCAAACGCTTGTCTCTCTTTTGACGGCAAGCGACACTTCTGCACAACGGGTGCAGGCTGGATTTTCAGAGAGATAACAAATGGATAACCCCAACCACACCATTGTGCCTTATGGATCTGACCGCGTGCCGCCGCAGATGGACAGGGCCAGAACTTCCGCCGCCTCGCTGCCATCCGATCAATCGAGCGAGGTTGGCCGCCCCTGCGCGCCGATTGCCGCCATCCAAATGAGCACGGCACAGCCCCTGCGCATGTCCCAGTTGCGCCATCCCTTTGCCCTGCCCCCGATGGCGCAGGATTTGGCCCATGCAGAGACACAACTGGCCTGTCTGCGCGAGCATCTGATCAAGATTTGTGGGCTGTGGGCCAAGCCGAAAACGACCTTTATCGAGGCATATTTCGAGGCCGTGCAGGCCCATGTCGCCCAGAACGAGGCCGCCCTGACCAAGCGGATCGGCGCACTGGCCGGGCTGGTGGAACCGGCGCATTGGTGTTTTGCCGCCCCCATGCCCTTGCCGCGTGCGCATCTGATGCTGTCGTCTGCTGCGGCCCCTGTTCAGGTCGACATGCTGTTTCGCGACAGTAGCGGACTGGTCGCGGTGTCCCTGTCCCAAGGGTCCCGCACGGGGCGGCAAACGAGAGAATTAGAGGCGCTTGAACTGGCAGGCGTGCGCGTGGTGCAGCTTGCCCCCCTGCCCCCAAGCGCCGATCTTTTGCCTGCGCTCGGGGTGGATTTCACGTGTTTCACTGATGGTATTGACCTGCCAGAAAGTCCGTTTCACGGCATGGGCCTCCCAGCCCCGATCTGACAGGTCGTCAGGCCGTTTCAGATGTCCATTTCGAGGATATAGAGCCCACCGGTCCAGCGATCGACGGCATAGACGATCGCATTTTCATCCACATAGACGTCATTGATCTGCACACATCCAAAGGGCGCGTTCTCTGGCGTTTCGGGGACGTAATGCGCGATTTCCTTTGGCTCATAGGGGTCGCGGATATCATGCACCCGGATGCCGCCATTAAAGAAACTGCTGATGATGATCTCGCTGGATTGAAACGACGGGCCAGGGCGGTTTTCATGCACGTTATGTCCGCCAAACCGCCCCCCGCGCGAGGCAAAATCCTCGACTTTCGGCATCGGAAGGGTCGAGATCGGGATCGGGTTGGTCTCGTCGCGCGCATCCAAAATCCAGTGCCGCTTGGGCCAGTCCTCGCCGTTGTCCATCACACATTCGTCGGTGACGATGATCAGATCCCGGTCAAACAGAGGCATAACCGTATGGGTAAAGCCGTTTTGCGGCGGGTTCGGGTTCCAATGGGTCACCATTTTGGGCGCAGACTTGTCCGAGATATCAAGGATGATGCTGCCACCGTCGATATAGCCGATATAGGCGCGATCCGGGCGTTCTGGATAGACGTTGGTGTTATGGGCGCGCCAGCCTTGGTTAAAATTGGGATGGCGGGGCGGCACGGGTTCAGCGTCGCCCTCGCGCACGCCCGGCAGCCACCAGAAACAAGACGGCTCCATCTTTGACGGATTGCTGAGGTCCAGCATCATAAAGGGCTGGTCATCCCACTTTTCGCGTGACTGGAAATCCGGCGTCGGACAGGCGCAGGACAGCCAGCCCTCTTCGACCATCCAGACCTGATGACAGCCCCGCGACCACGGGCTGGAAGCGTCATAAAAGCCCATGGATTTCGGGTTCTCCGGGTCGGAAATATCAAACAGCTCGACCCCTGCAGGCTTTTCCCCCCATGTCTGGGTCTGATAGGCGACCGCCATTGTGTTGCCAATCACATCCAGCGAGTTCGAGCGCACCGTGTTATGGGGCAGATCGGTCTGGCAAATCACCTTTGGATTGCGCGGATCGCTGACATCAACGCCAGAGAAATTCTTGGGCGCGCTTTCATGGGCCAGCCACAGGATGCGGCGTCCGTCCTTGGCCAGTTGAATACTGATGCCCTCGCCCACATTGCCAAAACCGCGCAGGGTGTTTTGGGACAAAAGACGCATGTTCAGAGCTTCTGCTGATGACATAGGATATCCTCGCTATATGTTGGAAAGATCAGTGGACGAAGGAGCGCGACAATGGAAAATCAAAAGATCCCCCTGACGATCCTGACCGGGTTTCTGGGCAGTGGAAAGACAACCGTGTTGAACCGCTTTTTGCGCGATCCAAGGCTGACGGATACGGCGGTGGTTGTGAATGAATTTGGCGAGATCGGGCTGGATCACCTGCTGGTGGAAAGCGCGCCCGATCAGATGGTGTTGATGGACAACGGCTGTTTGTGCTGCTCGGTGCGGGGCGATCTGGTCGATACACTGACCGACCTGCTGGCGCGTGCCGAAGCCGGAGAGGTGCCGCAATTTTCGCGCGTCATGGTCGAAACCACCGGCCTTGCCGACCCGGCCCCCATCGCGCAGACCCTGATCCGAGAGGAGCGTCTGGCGGATCGGTTTGCGCTCAAGGCGATTGTCACGGCGGTGGACGGGGTAAACGGAATTGAAACCTTGCAAAGCTATGACGAGGCGCGCTGTCAGGTGGCGATGGCGGATCTTTTGCTGGTCACCAAGACGGACCTGCCGCAGGCGCGCGCCGGTGCCGTTGGTCAGGCCGCGCGCAGTCTGAACGGCGATGCGCCGGTGATCGAGGTGGCGGATGGCCGGATCGACCCGGACATCCTGCTGGGCGCGTCCCAACGCCCGCCAAGTGCGGCACCTGCCGGACTTGATCATGGGCACGATCACGCGCATGGGCATGGGCATGGGCACGATCATAGTCAAGCCCACGCTGATCACACGTGGAATATCCAATCCGCCTCTATCGTGCTGGACGCGCCTTTGGCTTGGGCCGTGGTATCGGATTGGCTCGACTGGCTGACCGCGATGCGCGGCGCGGATGTGCTGCGCATCAAGGGCTTGCTGGCGATAGAAGGCCTTGACGGGCCGGTTCTGGTGCAGGGCGTCCAGCATGTGTTTTCGCCGCCGCGTGTTCTGGCCGAATGGCCCGATGACGACCATCGCAGCCGGATCGTTCTGATCGCGCGCGACATTCCAGAGGCGGCATTGCGCCGATCTCTGGACGTGTTTCGCACCCGCGCGGCGGCCTGACCGCGCTATACTAGGTGTCGCCACCGCCATCAGTCGTCAGACTTGGCGCGTGGCACACCATGCTCGTCCAAGCCGTCCGTCTTCTCCCAAGCCTTTGGCTTGAAAGAGAAATAGACGGCAAAGACGATCATGATCAGCACCACGATAGAGATCGGACGCCCCATGATATAGGGAATGGGGTTGTTGTCCGAGATGATCAGCATGTCGCGGAACCCGCTTTCGGCAATCGGCCCAAGGATCAGACCCAACAGGATCGCCGCCGGGGCAAACCGAAACCTTTGCGCGTAATAGCCGATCACGCCAAAGCCCATCATGATCCAGACGTTGTGAATGTTGTTGCTGCCCGCATATGTGCCGATGACGCTGAAAATCAGGATCAGCGGCCCGATAATGCCGCGCGGGATCAGCGTGAGATAGGCCATCAGGCGGGCCACAACAGCGGCGACCAGCCCCATGATGATGTTGGCCGCCAGAAAGCCCCACATGATCGTGTAAATCACGTCGGGACGGTTGGTGAACAACTGCATCCCCGGTTGCAACCCGTGGATCATCAGCGCGCCAAAGATGACCGCCGCCGAAATGCCGCCCGGAATCCCCAGCACGAACATTGGGATCAGCGAGGTGCCGGTAACGCCGTTGTTGGACCCTTCGGTCGCGGCCAGACCCTTGATCTCTCCCTTGCCGAACTGATCGCCCGGCTTGGCATAGGCGACCTCCCACGCATAGGCGATCCACTGGCTGACGCTGGCGCCCGCCGCCGGAACGATGCCCATGACCAAACCCGTGATCCAGCCCCGCATGAGGGACCATTTCACATGCATAATCTCGGCCCAGCTTGGCCAGACATTCCAGCTTAGCTTTGTCACACCCGAAATCGTGCCTGTGCCCCGCTGCAACAGCAATTCCAGCCCCTGCGCAAAAGCGAAAAGCCCCACAATCGCGGGCAAGATGCCCAGACCGGATTCAAAGCCCACATATCCAAAGGTAAAGCGCGGAAAACCAGAGTTCATGTCGACACCGAAGGTCGAAAGATAGAGACCGAACAGCCCTGCCGCCAGCCCGCGGAACAGCGCGCCAAAGGTCACCGCCGCAATAGAGGTCAGGCCAAGCAGAGCGATCAGAAAGAACTCTGACGGGCCGAACATCAACGAAAACTTGGCCAGAGGCGGGGCCAGCAACATCAGGGCAATGCCAGAGATCACGCCGCCAACGACAGAGGCAAAGGTTGAAATGCGGATCGCCTCGATGGCTTTGCCGCGTTTGGTCAGCTCAAACCCTTCGATCGCAGAGGCCGCCGAGGCAGAGGTGCCCGGCGCGCGCAACAGGATGGCCGAAAACGACCCCCCGTAAATACCCGCCGCATAGCAGGACACCAGCAGGATAATCGCCGTATCCGGGGCCATTTGAAACGACACCGGGATCAACAACGCAATCGCCATTGGCGGCGAGAGGCCAGGAATAGCCCCGATGACAAGACCCACCGACACCCCGATCAGCATCGCGCTGATATTGGCAAACGTCAGGATGTTTAGCGCATATCCAAAAATTTCGGGATCCAAGATCGTCTCCTTACAGTGTTTCTCGGGAACCAAAAACAGCAACCACCACTTAACGCATTGAGATCTTTGACTTCAGGTAAAGACTTGAAATCTTTGATGTCGAAGAGCGTCCAGTGATCCGCGTTTTTGCCGAAAACTTCCTAAATCAAGATACCCCGAGGCATCCGCGCCTGGAGGAAGAGTTCGAAGAACGCATACATCAGCGGAAACGTGATGAACGCGGTGATCGCGATGGTCTTGATGCTGCGCACCCCGGCCAGCCACGCCATGATGATCAGGAACAGGGCTGAAGATACATAGTAGCCAAGCTTGAAGAAGATCAGCACATAGGCGATTACAGCCGTGGTGATCAGCAGCGGTTTCAACTCTTCGACCCAGTTGAGTTTTGGGGCGTGCCCCTCGAAGACAGCGGGCGAAGATATTGTCCGCAGCACCATCAACCCCGCAATAAAGATCAGCCCAAAGCCGCAGAATTTGGGAAAAAGATCGCCGTTTGCCGGAAAGTTCCACGCGATATACATCACGAAAATCGCGAACAGGATAGCAAGGGCGGCTGCCAGCCGCTCACCCCAAATGGTCATGTCAGGCCTCTTTGAAAACACCGAAAAACCGCCCTGCCCGGCTAACCGGACAGGGCTGCATTACAGAGCGGATAGGCTCTGTTGTCGTCCGATAGGCCTACTAGGCCTCGGCTTCCCAGAACCGCACGCTTTCGACGTATTCCTTGGTCGCTGCGATCTTTTCGTTGATCGCGTCGCCCTTCATGAACAAAAGGTTGTTCTTATTGGCTTCTTCCTTCGCCACATACTCTGGGTTGGTGATCGCCTTTTCAATCGCCGCCAGATAAATGTCGAATTTTTCATGCGCAATGCCGTTGGCCAAGACCATTGTCCGTCCTGCAAAAGAGACGTTGGACTGGCCTGTGGTCTCCTTGAAGGTCGGCACATCTGGAACAATCGGATAGCGGTCCTCGTGCAGAACCGAGATGAACTTGATCTGCTTGTCGTCGATGTAGGGTGTGTAATAACCGACGTTTCCGGCCACCACATCCGACACGCCGCCGATCACCTCTTGCAGCTTTTTGGAATCGCCGTTTGCGTAGAGCTTTTTGACCTTGAAGCCTTCGATAAACTTTTCCGCGTAGGCGATGCCCATGTGGTCGTCAGACCCCACGGCGGTGCTGCTGATGGTCAGTTGACCGGGGTTCGCCCGCACCCACTCGATCAGCGTTTCCAGACTGTCAAAGCGGTCTTCGTCATGGCGCACGGCCCAGATGCAGGGATCCAGCGAATGCCATGCGACAAAGTTGAAATCATCCACTGTTTCCTTGCGGCCCATACGTGGGTCAAGATACGAGAAAACATGCGGAAAGTTCATTGTTCCGATGATGTGATCGTCGTTCTCCGGATCCCATTGTGCCATCTGTTGCCATGCGACCCAGCCACCGCCACCTGCGATGTTGATCACATTGACCGGCACGCCAAGCTCTGCGGCAAGGTAGGGCGCAAACAGACGGAACGTGCGGTCTGCACCGCCACCGGCATTAAAGGGCACGACCAGTTGGACCGGCCCGTTCGGGAAAGCCCCCTGTGCGCTGAGCAGCGAGGGTGCGGCCAGCGCTCCGGCTGTAGCGGCCCCGTATTTCAGAACATTTCTACGTTTGATAAGCATTTTTGTTTCCTCCCATTTTGTCGCCATTACCACAGCGGTCGAAAGCGACGTTACCCAAGTCCTGAAACCTCGCACGGGTTCCTTGCGACCGATCAATGCGTGTTGGGGATTTGAAACGTTCCGTCCCCGTCCGCGCTTATCGTTTGATAATTAACGACTGAGCGATTAAGTCAATTATTTTTTTGAACAAGTTCTGAATGATCGGGTTTTCCTGTGAGAAAACAGGGTATATCGGTCCGGGTTTGCCGGGGGAAATCTGAATGAACCGCAGATATACACCCGGAATTTCAATGAAATACGCCTGTTTTTATCCCATCTGGCGCTGTAATTGATCAAATGATAAACATTTTTTGGGTTCTTTGATTTGCCCCAAGCGCCTGAGGGTCCCCGATTGCGGTATTGGCGGTAAGCCTCTGGTTGCAATCCAACGAAAGATTGAGTGGAGAACGTGATGACTGCCAAACTTCTGACGCCCCTGGAGGTCGGCCCGCTGACACTTCCACGGCGAATCATCGTCGCCCCAATGTGCCAATATTCGGCAGAGAATGGCGAGGCGAACGAATGGCACCGGGTTCACATTGGCAGCATGGCGCGGTCAGGGGCGGGCCTTTTGACCGTTGAGGCGACAGCGCCCGAGGCGCGCGGGCGCATCACCCACGGCTGCCTTGGTCTTTATTCTGACGCCACAGAGGCCGCGCTGGCCCGGTCGATCGCCACGACCCGCGCGGTCAGCGACATGTTGCTGTCGATCCAGATCGGCCATGCGGGGCGCAAAGCCTCGACCCAGCGCCCATGGGAGGGGCGCGGCCCGTTGGAACCGCACGAGGCACCGTGGCAGACACTTTCCCCCTCTGGCATCCCATTTTCATCGGGCGGCCCCGAG